>JANYDH010000122.1 GCA_025359865.1 Actinomycetes bacterium
TGTCGCTGAGCGACATCTCACGACCAAAGCTTCTGGTAGCTGCGGTGGCTTAGACGTTGTCCGTGAACGATCATGCGCGAAGGGTTGCGCCGAGCTTGCCGACCGCAGCAATGGTCTTGGAGCGAACACCGCTGATGTCGATATCGGTGAGTGTGCGGTCCGGCGCCTGCAGCCGTAACCGGTAAGCCAGGCTGCGCGACTGATCGGCCACACCGGCACCGCGGAACGCATCGAACAGCATGAGGTCGACGAGCAACCCTGTGCCGGCTTGGCGGATGGCCTTGTCGACCTTCTCCGCAGGCACACCATCGGGCACGACAAAGGCGAGGTCGATGTCGGTAGACGGGAAGCGACTGGTCGGCTTCCACTGCTGTACTTTCGGTTCGGGGGTGAGCAATCGGCTCACATCGAGTTCCAGCCATGCCACGCGCCCCGAGACTCCGAACGCGTCGAGGACATCCGGGTGGATCTCACCGACCGCACCCACGACATCGCGCCCGAGTGACAAGGTGGCCGAGCGGGTGGGGTGCAGCCCGGCAGGAACCGAACTCTGGTCGACGCGTGCACCGAGGCCCATCGCAGCAGCGATCTCGCGCCAGACAGACATGGCCGAGGTGGCATCGCTGCCGGCCAACGCCACGGCCAGGCCTTCGTACTCGGGCGGAAGTTCGCCCAAACGATCACCGGGCGGATACACATGACCCAATTCGAACAACGACACCCCCGACCGTCGGTGTGACTCGTTGAACGCAATGGCCCGCAGCAGCCCAGGACGCATCGACGGCCGGAGCACGTCCTCATCGACGACCAGCGGGTTCGTCACTCGGATAACGTCGATGGCGAGCCCAGCAGACGCAAGATCGCTCTCACGCAGGAACGTCTCGGTGATCACCTCGCTGGCACCGAGCCCGATCAGTACGCCGCGCAGTTGACGACGACGCTGCTGGAGCCCATTGAGCCGACCGTGCATCGTGGAGTCGGGCACCACCTTGCCAAGGTTGCGATATCCGACGTGTCGCGCAACCTCTTCGACCACGTCGATCTCGGCGGTGCTGTCGGGCCGCCACGAGGGCATCATCACGGTCAACACCGCGTCACCGTCCTCACCCGTAGCGGACTCTGTGGTAAACCCAATCGGCCCGAGCAGTGACGAAATCGCGCTACCGGTCAGACTGGTTCCGAGCACCCTGTTCACGGCCGTTGTGCGGACCTCGACCGTGCGGAGTTCAGACGGAAGCGACGCGTGCCGGGCGTCGACGGAACCCGTATGGACGACGAGGTTCGGGCACGACAGCCGAAGGAGTTCGACGAACCTCGCCTGCGCAGCAGGCATCCCGTACGGATCGACACCGCGCTCGAACCGTGCGGATGCCTCGGTACGGGTACCGAGCCGATTCATCGTGCGGGTCATCGCCGTCTGCTCGAAGTACGCAATCTCGAGGGCAACCGTGGTGGTGGTATCGGAGATCTCGCTGTCGCGACCACCCATCACCCCACCAATACCGATCGGCGCGTCGTGACCATCGCAAATCAGCACATCGTCGACTGTGAGCGTCCTCGTGCTGCCGTCGAGCGTCGTGATCGTCTCGCCCTCATGTGCGAGGCGAACGCGAAATGAGCGGCCGCCAAGTTGCTCGAGGTCGTACGCGTGGTTTGGCTGGTTGAGTTCAAGCATGACGAAGTTCGACACGTCGACGATGTTGTTGATCGGCCTCATACCTGCCGCCTGCAACCGTCTGGCGATCCAATCGGGGGATGGACAGACGCCAAGACCGGACAGGACAACGGTGGTGAACCGGGCGCAGCGCTCGCCGTCGACCAATTCGACTGGTGCCGATTGAAGCGGACCGTCGGGCACAACAGCACGCGGCAACGGTGCGAGTGGAACGTGAAGATGGGCGCCGAGATCGCGTGCAATGCCGACGTGGCCCCAACAATCGGGCCGATTGCGGGTGAGGTCGAGGTCGAACACCACCTCGGGTTGCAGACCCAACGCCTCCCCGTAGGGCACGCCGAGCGGAGCGTCGGGCGGCAGAATCAGAATACCGGCGTGATCGTCGCCGAGACCCAGCTCACGTGCCGAGCAGAGCATGCCTTGTGATTCGATTCCAAGGATCGGTCGAGGCTCGATCAACCGTCCGTCGGGCATGGTGGTACCGGGGGTCGCAAGCGGGATCACATCGCCGGCGCGCATGTTGAACGCCCCGCACCACACGTGGCGCTCGATGCCATCACCACTGTCGACCCACACGCGATGCACCTTTGCGGCATCGGCATGGCGTTCGGTCTTGACCACCCGCGCCGTGATGACGCCCGGCACGGAGGTACCGACGTGATGAACACTCTCGACCTGCATTCCGAGATGGGTGAGTTGATCTGCGAGTTCGGCGGCGTCGTTTCCGACGGCTACCAGATCGTTGAGCCAGGAGAGCACTACCTTCATGTGGGCCGGTCCTCAGAACTGCTCGATGAAGCGGATGTCGTTGCTGTACATATCGCGGATGTCGTCGATTCCATGACGCTCGCGAGCCATGCGGTCGATGCCAAACCCGAACGCAAACCCACTCCACTCCTCAGGGTCGAGTCCGACGGCGCGAAGGACGTTCGGGTGCACCATTCCGCATCCACCGAGTTCGATCCATGTGCCGTCGGGGCGTTGGATGTCGAACTCGGCCGACGGCTCGGTGAACGGAAAGTAGTTGGGTCGCAACCGACTGGTGAAGTCTCCGCCGAAGAAGGCTCTGGTGAACGCGTCGATGGTTCCGGCCAGGTGCGCCATGGTGATATTACGGTCGACCACCAGACCCTCGATTTGATGGAACACCGGCATGTGTGTGGCGTCTGGCGTGTCGCGACGGAACACCCTGCCGGGCATGACCATGTAGATCGGCGGAGCGATTGTCTGCATCACTCGGATCTGCACGGGTGAGGTGTGCGTGCGCAGCAGGACGGTGCCGTCGGGGGCGTAATCGGTGAACATGGTGTCGAATCCGCTACGCGCTGGATGACTTGGCGGCATGTTGAGTGCCTCGAAGTTGTGGAAGTCGGTCTCGACCTCGGGGCCTTCGGCAATTTGGAAGCCCAATCCAATGAATACGTCCTCCAGCCGCTCCCACGCTTGAGTGACCAAGTGCGCATGACCGCGAGCCGGACGTGCCATCGCCTCGGTGAGGTCGATACGTTCGGCACCGAGGCGCAGTACTCGTTCGGCGCTTGCGATGACGGCTCGCCGTAGTGCAAGGGCCGACGACACCGCTTGGCCGGCGTCGTTGAGCGCCTGACCTGCAGCCCTTTTTTCGTCGACCGTGGTGAGCGCACCGAGCGACGCCTTGTACGTCGTGAAAACACCCTTCTTACCCAGATAGTGGGCATCAAGCGCACCAAGCAGTTCGAGTTGGCTGGCAGCCGCAATAGCGATCAGCGCCTCGTCACGGGCAGCAAGAACGTCTTCGATCATGGTGGAGGCCTTCGTGTAGATCGTCAGTCGAGGGTGAAGGTAGCCGGTGCGGCCTGGCGCTGACGTGCGATTTCGAATGACAGCACCGCGGCGGCCATCGCGACATTCAGGCTCTCGGCCCGACCAGCATGAGGAATAGTGACCCAGTGATCGACAGCGGCATCGGGGGGCAGGCCGTGGGCCTCGTTGCCGACCACGATCATCGTCGGCTGAATGAAGTCGCACTGCGTATATCCAATGGCATGGTGCGCTGCAGCCGATGATGTAGCCCCGAACGAGCGCTGCCGCGTGCCGCGCAACACCTCGGACAGCGGGTCGTCGACCACCACCGGAACCACGAACACCGCGCCGGCAGATGCTCTCACCACCTTGGGGTTGAACACATCGACGGAGCCGGAGGTGAACACCACCGCATCGGCACCCGCAGCCTCGGCAGACCGCAACATGGTGCCGGCATTGCCCGGGTCGTTGATTCGGTCGCCGACGAGTACGAACGAGGCCGTGTCGAGCGACGCAAGCGCGGCAGTGCGCACCCGCACCGTGGCGATCAGCGATGGGCCCGTCTCGGTGCTCACCACTCGTTCCATCACGTTCGGCGCCAACTCGTAGATCGACACGTTCGACGCGGCCAAGCCGCTCGGTACATCGAGCGCCTCGGGGTGGGTGCCAGCCGCGAGGAACAACGCCTCGAACTCCCATCCGCTGAGAAATGCCTGAGAGATGAGCGCCGGACCCTCGACGACGAACGCGCCTTCGTCGAAACGCGCACTGCGGCGCCCCAAGAGGCGCCGCAGTCGTTGAACCTTGGGGTTCGAAAAGGTGAGCTGATCGCTCAGAGGGCCGCCTTGGCGGCAGCGACGAGCTTGCCAAAGGAATCGATATCGGTGACGGCAAGATCGGCGAGGATCTTGCGGTCGACTTCGATACCGGCAGCGTTGAGCCCGGCGATGAACCGGCTATAGCTCAGGTCGTACAAACGACAGCCGGCGTTGATCCGCTGGATCCACAACCGCCGGAACTCGCCCTTTTTTGCCCGGCGATCGCGAAACGCGTACTGGCCGCTCTTCATGACCTGCTCGTTCGCAGCGCGTACCGACCGGCTCTTGTTGCCGTAGTAGCCCTTTGCTCGTTCGAGTGTCTGTTTGCGGTGCTTCTTCGAGCCAACCGCTCTCTTTACACGTGCCATCAGTGTGTCTCCGTCCCGCTCAGCGCTCGCCCAGCAGGCGCTTGATCTTCTTGGCATCGCCAGGGTGCACCGCGACCATGCCGGCGAGCCGGCGGGTGCGCGTGGATGGCTTCTTTTCGAACAGATGCTGGCGGTTTTGCTGGAGGCGGCGAAGTTTGCCGGTGCCTGTCTTCGAGAACCGCTTGGCAGCGGTCTTGCTGGTCTTCATCTTGGGCATGCTGATCTTGTCTTTCTTCGTCTCGACGACGGTCGAGGGGTGGCTTCGAACGGTGTTCGACTGGGGCCTGTCGGCCGACCGCGTTAGGTGGGGTCGGCCGGTTCGGTTACTTCTGGACCGGCTGCGTCTGGACCGGCTACTTCTGCGCCGGCTACTTCTGCGCCAGCTACTTCTGCACCGGTTACTTCTGCGCCAGCTACTTCTGGTTCCGTGACGTCGGCCGCTTCGGTTTCGGCGGCTTCTGTGACTTCTGGACCGGCTTCGGCTACTTCAGGTTCTGCGTCGGCTGGCAAGTCCAACTTGTCGTACTTGTGCTCGGACTTCTTGACGATCTTCTTGTCGGGGGCCAACACCATGGTCATGTTGCGACCCTCGAGCCGTGCGTACGCCTCGACCTTGGCAGACGAGCCAAGTTCTTCGATGACCGCATTGATGATCTTCGTACCAAGTTCTGGATGAGCCATCTCACGCCCACGGAACTGCAACGTGACCTTCACTTTGTGACCATCTTCCAAGAATTCCCGAAGATGGCGTACCTTGGTGTCGAAGTCGCCCTTGCCGATCTTTGGCTTGAACTTCACTTCTTTGATCGACACCTGCAAGGTCTTCTTGCGGGATTCCTTGGCTTTCTGGCTTTCTTCGTACCTGAACTTGCCGTAGTCCATGATCCGGCACACGGGGGGCGTCGCCATCGGCGCGACCTCGACGAGATCGAGATCGAGTTGGCGGGCGAGCGAGAGAGCCTCGGGGAGCGCCTTGATCCCAAGTTGATCGCCTTCAGCACCGATGAGGCGAACCTCACGGGCACGAATGCGGTCGTTGTACCGGTGTTCTGGTTGCTGCGGCGGTGCTATGGCCGTTCACTCCTGTGCAATTGATGTCCTCCCAGTCGGGTCTGCATGGCGATGCGAAGCCGCAGACACGACGAGGACATACCGCCGGGGCCCCACGAAGTGGGAGCCGTCAGAGTGGCCAGATCGTCTCGTTGACCCGAACGCACCTGACCCCCAGAAGGGAGCCGAGTGGCCGGGTGGGAGCCGGAGCCCCACTTCACCTCAGTTGTAGGGCGATAGGGTACCGCATGTGAGCAGCGAATCCATCAATGGTGGCCGAGCCGGCAACCATGCACCGTCAGATGAGTTGGACGACCTCGACAACGACCTCGACAACGACCTGGGAATCGATGATTCGCAACTTGACGACGCTCGCGATCAGTTGCTCGACGCAAGGCAACGATTGGCCGATGTCTCTGCCGATGTGGTGATCACCAATCACGTGATGGGCCTTTATGAGCTGGCGGCAATCCATCTCGCTGCAGCCTCACCCAACCTGGCCGAGGCGGCCCTCGCGATCGATGCGGTGGCGTGTCTGGTCGAAGGCCTGGGTGACCGACTGGGGCCCGATGCATCGACCATGCGCGATGCGCTCAGCAACATCCGCCTGGCGTTCGTACAGATCAAGAACGCCGCCGGCTGAACCTCCCCAGCGGGGCGTCACACACCCGGTTGTCGCGAACTGTGACCGCCTCATCATGCAGCAGGGCCGCCTGCTCATGTTCGTTGCCCGGCACCAACCGACCAACCGAATTGACAACACGCCACCATGGCAGATCATCGTCGGTGATCGCGAGCAGGTGACCGACCAGACGCGACCTGCCGGGAAAGCCGGCCACCTCGGCAATGTCTCCGTAACTGACCACCTCACCAGGCATGAGCGCGCGGATCACCTCGATGATCTGCAGGTCGCGACTAGTCACATTCCGGCCGGAACGGACCGAATGTGCGACGCTTCGTAACGGCCGAGCTTGGCGAGGAGCTCGAACTCGACCGCAACGCCAACCTCGATGGTACGCGTGCCATCGTCGATCTCGATGCAATGGAAGCTGACCGCTGTTCCATCGGCGGTGGTGATAACGCCGAGGCCGACCAGGTCGTCGAAAGACGCGACGCTTCCTGTCATGGAATGATCTTCGAAATCGGTAGCTCGAGGATGCCGGTCGCGCCGGCATCTTTGAGTTCCGGGATCAGGGTGTTGATCTGGTTCTTTGCCACAACGGTTTCGATGGCGTACCCACCGTGGCCGGCGAGTTCGCTGACCGTCGGCGCTTTGAGTGAAGGCATCAATGCCAGCACGGCGTCGAACTGCTCACGTGAGACGTTGAGCTTCAGCAAGACTTTGCCGCGCGCATCGAGGGTGCCGTTGAGCAACGTCATCAACTGCTGCATCGCGTGGCGCTTGGTCGGGTCGGCGAACGCCGTCTTGTTGGCGATGACCTCGGTGTAGCTCTGCAGAATCGTGTCGATGATGCGCAACCCGGCCGCGCGCAGCGCACGGCCCGTTTCGGTGATGTCGACGATGCAATCGGCGATGTCGGGAATCTTGGCTTCGCTTGCCCCATACGACAGCCGGATGTCGGCGTCGATGCCCAACGATTGGAAGTAACGGCGCGTGAGCTCCGGATACTCGGTACTGACCCGCAGCCCGTGCGGCAGGTCTTCGATTCGTTGAACGGGGGAATCGCCCGCAACAGCGACAACCACGCTGATCGGCAACGAAGTGGCCTTCGAGTACTTCATCTCACCCAAGCTGATGACGTCGCTAGCGGTCTCTTCGACCCAGTCGCGGCCCGTGATCCCGATGTCGAACAAGCCTTCTGCCACGTACGTCGGGATCTCCTGTGGGCGCAGGATGCGCACTTCACTAATGCGCGGGTCGTCGATAGTGGCCTTGTAGTCGACCGAAGACGACCGGAGAATCGGGAGGTCGGCGGCCTCGAACAGGTCGAGCGTGGCCCGTTCGAGGGAGCCCTTGGGAAGTACGAGTCGCAACACTCCGCCGAGACTACCGACGGTCAGTGCGAGGTGGGGGCGTCCAGGAGCAGCTTCACAGCGTGGGGCAGCACATCGATGATGGCAGCCAGCTGCTCGACGCAACCCTTCGGTGATCCCGGCGTGTTACAGATGATCGTGGCCCCACGGATGCCGGCAACGCCGCGCGACAGGCGCCCGAGTGGGCTGACGAGGCGCATCGCCTCGGCGAGTCCCGGCGCTTCGCGTTCGATGACGCGCCGGGTGCCCTCGGGTGTCTGGTCTCGCGGCGCAAACCCTGTGCCCCCTGTGGACACGATCACGCCTGCGAACTGGTCACTCATCTCGATGAGCACTTCGGCCACGAGATCTGCACCGTCCGCGGTGATGCGATGCTCGACCACATTGAACCCGGCCTCGACAAGTTGGGCTACCAACGCTGCACCGCTCGCGTCGTCACGCGTGCCATGCACCACGCCGTCGCTCACCGTGAGCACCTTGGCGCGCAAACGCCCATCAGCTCGATCAGTCATGGCTGCGACGGTAGCGAATCATCACCATCGCATCGGTGTCATCGTCTTGCGGCAACACCCTCCACCCTCGGCCATAGGGTCGCCATGATCCGGCAGGCGGTTCGGCGACGATGTCGAACCCATCGGGCACTGGATGATCCACCGACTCAGCGGCAGTAACGGTGCATACGCTGTATACCAGCGTTCCGCCAGCACGCACGAGTGGGGCCACCGCTGCCAGCATGCTCCGCTGCAGGACTGCCAAATCGTCGATGTCTGCTGGCTGAATCCTCCACCTGGCGTCGGGCCGCCTGCGCAGCGCCCCAAGGCCCGAACACGGCGCGTCGAGCAACACGCGATCGAACGAGGAGGCCGCGAACGGTGGCTTGGACCCGTCCGCGCCGACTACCGCACACGTGGAACCGAGTCGCTCGATGTTGCCCTGCAGCAGGTACGTCCGCGATGATGACACGTCGGCGGCTACCACGAATGCGCCGCCCGAAGCCATGGCCGTGGCCTTACCGCCTGGCGCGGCACACACGTCGAGCACCACCTCGCCCGGTTGGGCACCGACCGCGGCGGCCGCCCATGTCGAGGCGCGATCTTGCGTATAGCCGTCGTCGCGAACTGTGACCGGGGGCGCGACGTTCATCCGCTCGAGCGCGTCGGGAGCATCGTCGCCCAGTTCGGCAACCAGTCGCTGCATGATCCAGTCCGGGTAGCTGAGCCGGGTGGCCTCGTCTGGCCAGACCATGGGTGTGCGGGCGATGTTACGAAGGATCGCATTGACGAACCCTCGTGCCCGTTTGGGAGCAAGTTCGACGGTTTCGCCCACTGCAGCATGCGGCGCAACATCGGCAAACACCAATTGATACGCACCGAGCCGGAGTAGTGACCTGATCGCCGGCTCTGGTTCGCGGAGCAGGAAGCGGTCGACGGCGGCGTCGCACGCCCTTCGCATTCGAGTGGTGCCGTACACCAACTCGGTGGCGAACGCCCGATCACGGGTCGACAGTCCGCACTCGCCCAACATCTGCGGAAGTACGATGTTGGCATACGCGCCGTCGAGATCGATCCGCTCGATTGCATCGAGCGCCACCGACCGAGCCGTCGTCCACGTTGGGGCACTCATTGGCCTACTTCCTCGTCATCGAGCAACCGCGCCCCGTTGGCGAACGCTGCGAACGGCATTGGGGCCTTGCCCTCGGGCTGCACGGTCAGCAGTCGGAGACCACCGACTGCGTCGCCACGAACCGAATGACCGATCGCGACCGGGTCGATGAGTTCGGCCGCAAGCACCTTGAGGCGTCGGCCGCGCAACTTCGTCCAGGCACCGCCGAGGCGGATGACCCGGTCGATACGGTCGGCGGGAAGCGACCAGTTGATCTGCAAGTCTTCGGACGAAAGTTTCGCCGCGTAGCTCGGCTCGCCTGCCTGCGGCTGGGGTTCGCGCAACCCGGCCGAGAGCTCGTCGACCAGGAGCTTCTTGCCGACCTCGACAAGTTCTCGCCGCAGGGAGTCGCCCGTGGTGAGAGCCCCGATCGGCACACGAGCGTGAGCAAACACGGGTCCGGTGTCGAGGCCCTCGTCGAGTTGCATGAGACAGACGCCGGTCTCGGTATCGCCGGCGAGCAGCGCCCGCTCGACCGGTGCCGCACCTCGCCAGCGGGGCAGCAATGAAAAGTGGAGGTTGACCATCGGCAGTCGAGCGAGGGCGAGTGGCTTAACCAACTGGCCGAAGGCGACGACGACACCGAGGTCGGCACGGAGGTCGGCACGGAGGTCGGCACCGAGCGCTAGGCCTTCGTCGACCGAGTGGACCACGGGTAGACCGAGCCGCAAGGCAGCCACCTTCACCGCGCTCGGCGTCTCGACCGTACCCCGCCCGCGCCGCTTGTCGACCCGGGTGACCACCCCGACAACCTGAAACCCGGCCGCTATCAGCGCGTCGAGACAAGGAACGGCCATCTCAGGCGTGCCGAGAAAGAGCAGCCGTTGCGGCGCTGCGGCGCGCGTTGTCACGTGAGGCGCAGACGGCGCCGCTGTGGCGGTGCCGAGGACTTCACCGCATCCCGCTCGAGGCGGCGGTACTCCACAAGTGCCTCCTTGCGCTGGTCGGGGTTCATCCGGTCGAACATCAGTACGCCGTGCAGATGATCGATTTCATGTTGGAACAACCGTCCTGCCAACTCGTCGGCCTCGATCTCAATGGTGTTGCCGTTGAGGTCGAGCCCGCGCATGAGCACGTGATTGGGGCGGAGCATCTCGACATACAACCCGGGAATGCTGAGGCAGCCTTCGTCGTACACCCACTCGCCGCTGCTCTCGACGATCTGCGGATTGATCATCACCATCGGCTGATCGTCCATGTCCCACACGAAGACCTGCTTCTGCACACCGATCTGTGGGGCAGCCAGGCCGATGCCGGAATCGCTTTCGTACAAGGTGTCGAACATGTCGTTGACAAGACGTGCGACCTTGCCGTCGATCTCGACCACCTCGGCGGCCTTGGCCTTCAGCACCGGATCGCCGAAGGTGCGAATCGTGTACCCCATGGAGTCCCAGCCTACTGGGCGCATCGTGAGCTGAGTCGCCGCTGTGAGAGCACCGCGTCACCCACTATTTGGCGACCTTTGGCGTTTGAGTGTCATTCACAGGCTGTCGCAAAATGTGGGTGCGGTGTGGCGGCACCCCGTCCCGACCTCGCTGATGTGAGTGGTGTGGCGAGCTCTTGTCCCCAGCTGACTTCCTCTCAGCCGCGCGTACCTTCACCTCAGCTCGCCGATGTGCAGCCCCGGGCGAAGTGACGAATACAACGCGCTAAAATGCCATCTCGTTCTGCACTTCGCGACTCCACGTCGCACTACCCGATCTTTGGCGGTGGGCTGCTGTCAACAGGCTGTCGCACAATGCTGTGTAGTGGTGTCGCGGGTGAGGTTGGCCGTCTGGTCGTGTTGTCGGCAACGGTGTCATGGTCGTTGCTGAACTGATGGTTGTGCCGCAGAAGTCGGCTCAACGTCGGCTCAACATCGGCGGCTGACAGCCCACCCGCCGGGCCTACCCGTTGTTGCGCTGCAGAGTCGCGTCGAGTTATCAGGGCTGGCGACATGTAAGTCGACGCGATCCTGCCCGCAACGCCGTCGTGGTCGCTGATGCAGACTTCCACCACGCCCGCCTGTCATGCAACGAACGTTCACGCTGCAGCGCTACCGCACGGCAACAATCGGGACCGGGACCGGGATCGAGACCGGGTACCGCCAACCCCACCCGCATTTTGCGACAGCCTGTTGACAACAACCCAACGCCAAAGGTCAGCCGTCGACGATCACCCAGCCGGGACGGCTTCGGCGGACATGCGGTTGCGTGCCGTTTCTCCGCGTCGGGCGACGGGCACGTGTTCACCGGCCTTGGCGAGGCCGACAATCGGCATGTTGGCGTAGATGCACTCGTACTGGTCGGCTTGCACCTTGAACGTTTCGTGGTAGATCCCCACATCTCCGTTCGTGCCGACCCGTTGGTTGAACGAGCGCCATGCCACCAGATGCGGATCGTCCTGGTTGCGTGCGAACTGCTCGAGCTGGTCGAAACTACGCCAATACTGGATCATCGTGACGGTGCGCCCAGCGACGGAGCTGCGGATACCGAGCAACCCCTTGTCCGGATACACCATCAGTTCGCGGACCATTGGCCCCATGGCTCTGGCAACCGGCAACCACTTGTGAACCTTCCAGAGCTTGTTGATGCGCATGCCGATGATGAACACGACGAAGTCACCCTCGATCGCCGCGGTGTACCGGCCGGGTTGAACCTTCATGATGTTGCTCCCTTGTCGTCGTTCGGTCATACTTCTGGATAGTTACACTATCGATAGTAGAGAGTGACACTATCTGTTACGGGTGTCAAGTCCGAAACGTCAGAAGGGGAGTCGATGAAGGTCGCCGAGTTGAGTGCCACGAGTGGAGCCACAGTGGCCACGCTGAAGTACTACCTCCGCGAAGGTCTGCTTCACCCAGGGCATGCGACAGCCGTCAACCAGGCGGAGTACGACGACACCCACGTTCGCCGTGTTCGCCTGATCCGGGCGTTGCAGGAACTTGGCAAGCTCGGCCTCGCCGATGTCGCTCTGGTGCTTGCCGCGGTGGACGACGAATCCATCGAGCTGCACGCAGCGTTTGGTCTGGCCCAGGACGTGATGGTGCCGAATCGTCATCGCGATCCCGATACGTTCACCGCCGCGCTCGCCGACGTCGACCGGTTCGTGCTCCGGCATGACTTCCATCTCCGCCCCGATGCCGCGGTCAGGTTGATGATGGCTGACGCAATCGTCGCTCTCCAAACGTTCGGCGGTTTAAAGGACTCGTCGGCGTTCGACCGGATGGTCGAAAGCGCCAAGACTCAGGCCGCCGCCGAACTGGCCACCGTGCCTGATTCGGCCCCTCGCTCTCAGCAGATGGAATTGAGCGTCGTCGGAACGGTCGTCACGGAGATTGCAGCGGCAGCGGTGCGGCGGATGGCGCTGGAGGACGCAAGTTGGCGGCGGTTCGGGCCTGGCGCCCGCCCGCCCGCCGTGTGCGCGCCCGCCGCGTGCGCGCCGTAGCGTGTGAGCCCGTATGGATCGCCCGATCGGCATGTTCGACAGCGGCTTCGGCGGCCTCACCGTGGCTCGCGCTGTTATCGACCTGTTACCGGCCGAGCATGTGGTCTACATCGGTGACACCGGCCGGTATCCGTATGGCTCACGCCCGCAGGACGAGGTGCGCGGGTTCGCCCTCGAGATCGCCTGGAGCCTGGTACAAGATCATGACGCAAAGGCCATCGTGGTGGCGTGCAACACGGCGTCGGCGGCCGCACTCGAGGAACTGCGCGCCCAACTTCCGGTACCGGTGATCGATGTGGTCGAGCCTGGTGCCGCTGCACTGGTACGCACCACCGAAAGCGGACGGGTGGGCGTGATTGGCACGGTCGGCACCATCGCATCGGGGGCGTACGACCGAGCTGTCGCCGCAACGGGTGAGATGGTCTCGCTCACAGCCATTGCCTGTCCGGGGTTCGTCGAATTCGTCGAGCGCGGCCAGACGAGTGGCGACGAGGTGCACATTCTCGCGGAACGGTTGCTGGCCCCCGTGCAGGCCGCCGATGTCGATGCGCTGCTGCTCGGCTGTACGCACTATCCCTACCTTGCGCGGGTGATCGCAGACGTGATGGGAGCGAACGTGACCTTGGTGTCGAGCGCTGACGAGACAGCGTTTGCGGCCCGCTCCGAGCTTGACCGGCTCGGTCTGCTCCGGCTTTCCGGCGACGAGGCGGCCGAACACCGCTTCCTGTCGAGTGGCGACATCACCTGGTTCGCGGATCTTGGCGGCAGACTGCTCGGCCCCGAACTTCGCGATGCCGAACGCTGGCACCCCATTCACTGAACCCAGGAGAGCTGTGATGACCCGATTCGATGGCCGTGCCACCGACGAACTACGCCCGATCACGTTCGAGCGCGACTACACCGAGATGGCCGGCGGCAGTGTGCTCGTGTCGTTCGGCAAGACCCGGGTGCTGTGCACCGCAAGTGTCGACGAGAACGTCCCACGGTGGATGAAGGGTAAGGGCAAGGGCTGGGTCACGGCCGAGTATTCGATGCTGCCAGGTTCGTCGCCCGAGCGCGTCGACCGTGAGGCAGCCAAGGGGAAGCAGAGCGGGCGCACCGTCGAGATCCAACGGTTGATCGGGCGAGCACTTCGTGCTGCATGCGACATGCGCCTGCTGGGCGAACGGCAGGTGATCGTTGACTGCGACGTGCTGCAGGCCGATGGTGGCACACGTACCGCGAGCATCTGCGGGGGCTACTTGGCATTGCACGATGCGCTCACACGGTTGGTGCAGAACAAGGCAATCCAGACCCATCCGTTGCTTTCGTATTGCGCGGCGATCAGCGTTGGGATGGTCAACGGTGAGGCGGTGCTCGACCTGCCCTACGTGGAAGACAGCACAGCCGAAGTGGATATGAACGTGGTGATGACGCGGTTGCTCAGCGGGTCCGAGGCCGAGTTCGTCGAAGTGCAGGGCACCGCGGAAGGTGCGCCGTTCAGCCGCAGCCGTCTCGACTCCATGCTCGAATTGGCGTCGGTCGGCATCGGCCAGATCATGGCGCTGCAAGCCGAGATGATTGCGGTGCCGCCCGCTGCCAGACCGGCCAACCGTTGATCATGGCGGTCTGCCGATGATCCGGCTCGTGTGTGCCTCGGCCAACCCAGACAAGGTGGCCGAGATCGCTGCCCTCCTCGACGGAGCAGTCGTCTTGCTACCGCGCCCAGCCCACGTGGCCGACGTGGTGGAGGATGCCCCGACCTTGGAGGGCAACGCCACGTTGAAGGCCGTGGCGATCTGCGCGGCAACAGGGCTGCCCGCCGTCGCCGACGATACCGGGTTGTTCGTCGACGCCTTGGACGGCCGACCCGGCGTGCACACTGCCCGATTCGCAGGTCCAACGGCCTCCTACGCGCAGAATCGTGTGGCGCTACTGGCAGCACTCGATTCCGTTGTCGACCGCACCGCGCAGTTCCGCACCGTCGCAGTGGTGGTGTGGCCCGATGGCCGTGAGTTGGCCGTCGTTGGCGAGTGCCGAGGGCGAATCGCTGAGATGGAACTCGGCGAACGAGGGTTCGGGTACGACTCGGTCTTCATTCCCAACGATGGCGACGGGCGCACGTTCAGCCAGATGAGCCTCGACGACAAGCAGGCCATCTCGCACCGTGGCAAGGCCTTCGCGGCGCTTCTCGCGGCCCTCGTCGGCGAGCCCTGACCCGCTCTCCTAAGCGCAGCTGATTCGGTTCGGGCCGGCTCAACCAACAATGGCGACCATGACAACGAAGCCTCGGTGGTCGCTTCCGGGGGTGTCGACGTTGCGGATCGACAGTGGCACAGCACCGTCGCGCACGAGGGCGTGGTCGATGCGCACGAACGGCGGGACCAGCACATCGGCGGGCCACGAGGTGGAAAAGCCATGGCCGAGCCACTCGTGTACATCGCGCACCCCGCTGTCGTCGAGCAGGTCGCGAAAATCAGGGTGCCAGCGGCTGGCATTGAAGTCTCCGACTGCGACCGTGGGCAGTCCTGGCTTATTGATGCGACCGCCGATCGCGCTCAGATCCCCTTCCCAGGTTCCGAACGAGCCCGAATCGGTGGCTGCGAGGGGGTGGACCACGATGACTCTCACCGAGGTGCCATGCACATCGAGTACTGCTTCGATACCGGGCTGGTCACCGAAGCGTTCGAACGAACTGGTCAATACCGGGTAACGGCTGAGCAACGCGATCCCGCCTCGATCTGGTGACGAGCGGCCGAGCCGATGCGGGTACGACTCGAACGCTCCGAGTCGTTCGAGTGCCTGTTCCAGACGCTGTGGGTATTCAACGACCGCGATGACATCGGTGTCCGTCGAGAGCAGACTGGCTGCGGCCTCGTCGATTCGATCGTTGCCGTAGTACGCGTTGGCAAACCGGATCGTCAGTCGTGGGGCCTGCGCCGACACCGTTGGAGGGTCGCCATGAAACACCACCGGCACAGCGAGCCACAGCAAAACCGCGGCGATGAATGCGTTGGCCAGCGCCAGTCGGTGCCGACCCGTGCGCGTCGAGAAAAGTGCGAGCGGCAGCGAGGGAGCCAGCACGAACGGTGTGAGGGCTTGCACCACATACAGCACCGGGAACCCGGTGTAGCCGACCATTTGGCTGGCCACGAGCAGACCCGCGATCGCCGTCCACCCCCAGCCGAACGTGTCGATCGACTTGGTCCTGGTCCAATGTCGATGGGCTGTGGTGGTAGTCGACGCGCTTACCAGCCGCGGAGATCGATCGGCCACCGGTCGATCACCTCGCCGTCGTGTACCAGCCAGGCCACGTCGTGCATGGCCATCGTGGGGTCGATGTGGGCGGGGATTACCCGGATCTGATCGCCGACACGCACCGGCGTAGCAGGTGCAAACGTGACGTGCTCATCGCTAAGAAACCACACCGACGATGCAGCGTCGTCGACGCAAGGGGCAATGGTCGGGTTGCCGTGATCCATCCCCATGGCCTTGAGGCCCACGTCTGCAACCGCATAGTTCGCGCTGACCGAGACGACCGTGCCGACCACGAAACATGCCTGGATGAACGGATGGCCCAACTGGGCGTAGTAACTGTCCATGAGTGCGTAGCTGCCGGCCTGCACTTCGGTGACTCGGTGGTGAAGGTGGTATGTGCCGGTGCCACCGGCACTGATCACGTCACCGCCGACGTGCTCGTGGGCACCGACCAGTCGCTCGACCGCATCGTCCACTCGGCTTCGCTGTTCGTCGCTGTCGTCCATCACCATGAGGTGGCCTTCGTAGCCCATCACGCCACGCACGTCGATGCCGCGGCCCCGTGCTCGGTCGGCGAGTCTGGCCGCATCATCCGGGCGACAACCGCATCGTGGCAGGCCGATGTTGACGTCGATGAGCGCGTGGTGAATACCTGCTTGCGCTGCGGCGTCAACGGTTTCGTCGGAGTCGAGGGCAACCGTGATCATCGCCCGGTCCTGCGCGGCCGCAAGGCCGGCAAGGCGGGTCGAGTCGATGACCTCATTGGCGAGCAGCAGGTCATCGCCGAGACCAGCGTCGGCCATGCCGATCATTTCTCGTACGGTGGCGCAGGTGAACGAACGATGCCCCACCGCAGCCTGAGCAGCAGCGAGTGAACTGCACTTGTGCGCTTTCACGTGCGGTCGAAGAAGCGGGCCGGGTCGAGCGGCCGCCATGATCCGCAGGTTGTGGTCGAGCGCGTCCGAGTCGATGATGAGCGCCGGGGTGGAGAGCTGAGCGACGTTCATCGGTCGGCTGCCAGAAGTGGTTGACTGCGCAGACGGCAAGCGGCAACGTGTGGGGTTCTGATCACGTCGACCAGTCTTGCATGGGTGCGGGCGGAGGGACTCGGACCCTCACTCCTTGCGGAACAGGGACCTAAACCCTGCGCGTATGCCAGTTTCGCCACGCCCGCGGCGGGTGCTCAGGTTACCGACCGCGAACGAGAGACAGCGATGCGCCCACTGGAACGGTTTGGCTGATGTGGATTGCACGATTCGGCACGAACCGTTGTCGGCGCTGAGTCCACACCGGTGTTTCGTTGACGCTGGCCTGAAGCCGACCGGTGACGAACTCGGCGACGCGAAGCGTGACGCCCACGGCGGTAGGGGCGGCCCAAACGATCGGGGGTTCGACGGCAAGCGGTGCGACCGCATGCGGCCAGAGTCCGCCCATCAGCCACCGAGCAACCGATGGCGCAACAACACGACCATCGAGTGCACAGAGATCAGCGGTCTCAGCCGGGTGGACGAGATTGCCGATCGCGAATACACCGGGTCGCGACGTCTCGAATGACGCACTGATGGCTGGGGACCGCGAGACCCTATCCATACCGGTCCCGCAGCGTCGGGCCAGTTCGTGGTCGGGAATCCAGTCGCCGGTGAACACGACGGTGTCGCACGTGATGCGACTTCCGTCGGTGAGGATCACCGCCTCCACACGACGACGACCGACGATCTCAGCGACGTCGACCTCGGTGTGGATCGGTACGCGGTACCGCGTCGCCGTGGCCATGCGCAGCACCGCGTAGGTCTGATGGCGGGGGAGCGAGGTGACCATCGCGGCCGTCTCGCATCCACCGTGACGGAGTGTCGACATCGCCGAGAAACTCACGTGTTCGGCACCGACGATGACCGCTCGCCGACCGACTTGGCGGTGATGCAACGCGGTGAGTTGTTGAATCGACCCGGTGGTGAACACCCCTGCCGGCCTGTCGCCGGGAACCAGCCGCGCCGCCCGCGGACGCTCGCGCACGCCGGTGGCCAGTACCACTGAGTCGGCATGAATCGCCGTTCCGTCGGCGAGCGTGACGCCGGTGCCGCTCACATCGGTAACCGTCGTCTCGGTGAGCAGTTCCACACCGCTTCGAGCTGCGATGTCTACCAAGCGACTGGCATAGCGCGGCCCGGACATCACCCGTCGCAGGTCGCGGATCGCGAACCCGAGGTGATCGGTGTGCCGCGGAATCCCCCCGGCCTGACGCTCACGCTCGACGACGACCACGCGGCCGATGCCGGCGTTGCGCATCGTGGCCGCGGCGCTCAGCCCTGACGGTCCGCCTCCCACGACGATGACGGTCCGGTCGGCGAGATTCACCGGTCGACCGGCCAGCCGGTGAGAGCGCACACCTCGGCCAGGCAGTAGAACCCCTGGCATCGCCCTGCGAGAGCGCGTGTGCGTCGACGCAACCCGTCGAAATCGCGCGCTGGTACAGCGGCCGCACACGCAGCAGTGATCTCGTCGGCCGTCACCCGTTCGCAGTGACAGACGATTCGCCCGCCTGTTTGGTATGGCCGCAGCGTGGCTTCACCGAGCGGTTGGAGACCGATGGAGACAATCGTCTCGCGGTCGACCACGGTGAGACCAATCGATTGCAGCCGTGCAAGTGCCTCCTCGGCCAATGCCATCGAGGCGGTGAGTCCGGTCGAACGAATACCGCCGAGGCCGACATAGCGCAACGCTGCATCGTCGCTGACCTGGTAGTCGCTGTGCTCAGTGGCCGCACGCAGGCCGGCGTAGACGGCGGTCACCTCCTCGTCGATGAGCGCCGGGATGATTCGTCGACCTTTGGCCAGTAGCCCATCGAGTCCGTCGCGGGTGGACCCGGTTGCGGTGCGGTCGTCGATGTCGTCGGCCGTCGGCCCGAGCATCACGTTGCCGAATACGGTCGGGGCGACGAGTACACCTTTGGTGTGAGCGGTTGGCACCGGCAGGATCGTTCGTTGCAGCAGCGGCCTCGCAAGCTTGTCGAACACGATCAGTTCCCCGCGCCGTGGCCGGATGGTGTACCCGTCGAGGCCGAACATGCGGTGGAGGGTGTCGCCGTGGAGACCGGCCGCGTTCACGACGAATCGGGCAGCGATCCGCCGACCGTCCACAATGTGCAGCATCGTGATCTCGTCGCCGCTATCGCAGGCGACGACTTGTGCATTGGTGAGCAGTACGCATCCGTTGGCAACGGCCTCGGTCGCGAATGCGATTGGCGTGCTCCACGGATCGATCAGGTGCTCATCGGGCACCACCATCCCTCCGGTGACCCCTGGTCCGAGGTGTGACTCGAGCGCGTACACCTCGACCGGGTCGATGATCTCTGCGGACATGTACCCGTTGGCCTGTGCCTTGTTACGCAGGGTTGTCAGTGTCGATGCCTGCTCGTCATCCCATGCGACGAGCACGGCGCCGGTCTGTTCAATCGATATCCCGACCGTCGGGGCATAGTCACGAAGCAGCGCGTAGCCGCGGGCCACGAGTCGCGCTTCGACCGAGCCAGGTGGTGCATCGAATCCGGTGTGAAGGATCGCCGTATTGGCCTTGCTGGTGCCGGTACCGACGTCTGGTCCAGCCTCGACGAGAGCGATGGTCAGGTCGTAGTGCGACAACAACCGGGCGACGGCCGAGCCGACCACGCCGGCGCCGACCACCACTACATCAAACGGCTCGATTCGATCGGTAGCCACATGCGCCATCATTCGTCCATCATTGGTCCATCGTTGCTTCGGCAACGTGCTGCCAGGCTGCAATCCGCTCAGCAGCCTCGTCGGCGCTGATCTGGGGCTCGACCACTGCAGCAGGATGCCACGTGCTTGCACCGAGTACGTCGCTGGACGCGACCAATCCTGCACCGAGCGCCGCGAACCACGCCACGCCGAACGCAGTGGCGTGCGGTGATGGGTACACCTCGACGGGCGTCTGCAGCAGGTCGGCCTGAACCTGCAGCAGTGTGCGACTGCGGGTGAGTCCCCCGTCGACGCGCAGTCGCGTGAGAGGCGTTCCAAGGTCGCGGCCGGCGGCGATCGCGAGCAGGGCCACCTGGGCGGCGATCCCATCGATCGCCGCTCGCACCAGGTGTCCGCGTTCGGTGGCCAGAGTCATCCCGGTGAATGCAGCCTTGGCGTGCGGCTTCCAGTACGGGGCACCAAGACCGGCGAGAGCTGGGATGAACGTGACGCCGGCGGAATCGGTGACGGCGCCGCCTATTCGGTCGAGATCGGCGGGCTCGCTGATGATCCCCATCGACTGCAGCCACCCCATCGCTGCGCCCGCGGTGAACACCTGACCATCGAGGCACCAGGTGGTGGTGTCGTCGACCTTCCATGCCGGGCAGCCGACCAGTCCATTGACCGACCGGGTCGGACGCGACCCGGTGCACGCGAGCAGAAAGGCACCGGTGCCGTACGTGCACTTTGCCTGGCCGGCAGTGTGGCACGACTCGGCAAACAGCGCCGCCTGCTGATCGACGCACACCCCGGTGACCGGAACGCGACCGCCGAACAGGGTGCAGTCACCCAATGGCTGCGCGTTAGCGACGATCGACGGCAGCGAAGCAGCGTCGATGCCGAACAAGTCGCATGCTTCGGGGCTCCATGTACCAGTGTCGAGGTCGAGTAGTAGTGAACGTCCAGCGGTCGAGATGTCGGTCGCGAACGTGCCGCACAATCGGTGCAACAACCAGACGTCGGTGGTGGTGATGACTGGCCCCTCGCCGACCCGTTCCCGCAACCACACCAGCTTCGGGGCAACGAAGTACGGGTCGAGCTCTAGGCCGGTGATCTGTGCGAGCCGTGGCCCATGCCCGGTGATTCGGTCGCAGACAGTGAACGATCGACGGTCTTGCCAAACGATCGCCCGACTGGCCGGCAATCCGGTAGCCCGTTCCCATGCCAGCACCGTCTCACCCTGGTTGCCCAACCCGATCGCGTGGATCGTCGGATGACCTGCGCGTGCCAACGCTTGGGCGCCGGCGGCGAGCACACTTGCCCAGAGTTCCTCGGGGTCGATCTCGACGCCACCGTCGCTGGTGCTGGTGACGGTGATCGGCACGTCCGCGAGCCCGAGCACCTGGTTGCCGTCGACCACCATCGCCTTGGTGGCCGAAGTGCCCTGATCGATCGCGAGTACTGTCACCGCCTCCGACCGTAGCGCCGTGCCGCCGTTTCGCCGCGCCGCCGGGCTACCTGGCGGAAGTAGCGGCGTCGACCGAGTGTGCGAAGGTACACACGAGATTCGTCCAGCGCCCCCACAACTGCGGCGGGTAGTCGTGTCCCATGCCCTCGATCAACTCGAATCGTGCACCCGGGATGAGGTCAGCCACCCGTCGTCCACCGCTCTGATCGATGAGTGTGTCGTTGTCGCCGTGCAGTACCAGCGCTGGCACGGTGACCGAGCGAAGGCCGTCGGCGCGCGATCCGGACGCGCGTATGGCGAGGAACTGGCGGGCTGTGCCGTCGGGGCTGAACGACCGGTCGAAGCCACGTTCGGCGTCGGCGCGCCAGCGCGTCTCGTCGGCGAACTCTGGGCTGCCCCACATCCTCAACCCCTCGATGTGGGCGGCGATGTGCGACTCGCGGTCGGTGGCCGGCGCCCTGGTGAGCAACGGCAACGCCTGCGGGGCTGGCTGGCCGAACTCGGCTTCGCCGCTCGTCGACATGACCGACGTCATCGAACGGAGCCGTTGTGGATGGTCGATGGCCAGCGTCTGCACGATCATCCCGCCCATCGACAGGCCCATCACGTGAGCCTGTTCGACACCTTCGGCGTCGAGTACAGCGACGGCATCGCGGGCCATGTCGCCAATGAGGTACGCCTCTCCGCCCGCTCCTGTTGGAGCACCCGCAAACTTCGAGGACAGACCGACGTCGCGATTGTCGAAACGAAGCACGAAGAAGCCTCGGGCGACGTACATCGCGCACCACGCATCGCTGTAGTTGATGCATTGGCTGCCAAGTCCGTTGACCATCAGGAGCGCTGGATCCGTGCGCTCACCGAAGGTCTCGTACCAGATCTCGCAGTCGCCGTTACGGGTCGTTGTCACGCCCGAACGGTAGCGCCTCGGGCCAGCTTTGGTCGTGAGATGTCGCTCAGCGACATCTCACAACCAAAGCTGGTTCAGGTCGGTCGACGATTCGTGAGGTAGGCACCAAGTATGGCGATGGCACAGCCCGCGACGGCGAGCACGGCTACTGCCTCGTGGCGTACGAGCGAACCAAGCAGCAGCGAGACCACCGGCACGATGTACACGCTGACCGATGCGCGGGTGCTGCCCAGCCGCCCGGCGTTGCCGGCCATTACGACGAACGCGAGTGCGGTACCGAACACACCGAGCGCGACCATCGCGAAGAACGGTCCCCACGCGAACTTCACATTGTCGACAGAGGGGATCGCGAACGGCACGATCAACACCAGCGCGACGCCCTGGGCGCGCCAGAGCACGGGCAGGCTCCCGTAGCGCTGCTGTAGCGGCACCGCGAGGTTGAGCGAGATGCCGTAGAACACAAGCGCGATGAAGATCAGCCCGATACCCGTCCAGGAGTTGTCCCCGGTGCTCCTCGACGCGACAGCGATGAGCACCACCCCTACGAAGCCGACCGCGACACCGATGATCTGGTGCGATGGAGGCAGTCGTTTGGCCATGAGTGCTGCCACGACAGCGATGAACAACGGTGTTGCTCCGTTGAGCATGCCGGTTACCGATGACGACACCCGCTCCTCGGCGAACGGGAAGATCGACAGCGGAATCGCCATCCAGATCACTCCGAGCAACACGATCCGCCGCATGTCCTTCCGCTCAATCTTGACCCTTCGCGCAGCAGGAAAGAGGCCAAGGGTGAGACAACCGAAGCCGACCCGCATGGGGGTGATGAGCACAGCGGGAAACGCCCGCAATCCTTCGGCGATGAAGTAGAACGACATGCCCCACACCAGGCCGGGCAACACGAGCAGCGCCCAATCGGCGGTCGACATGTGCAGATGACTGCCGGTCGCCGCCGTGAGCGGCTCGGTCTTTGGTGGCGATGTCACCGGAGCGAGGATAGGTGCGTTGATCTATTCTGTACGAATGGCTTTCACCGGATTTCCCGACGAGGCATTCACGTTCTACGACTCATTGGTCGCCGACAACACCCGGGCATTCTGGCTGGGGGGCAAGGAAACCTACGTGCGCGCAGTGCGTCGGCCAATGGATGAGTTACTCGAGACCCTCAGCGAGTTCGGCCCGTTTCACGTGTTCCGCCCCAACAAAGATGTCCGGTTCTCGAAGGACAAGACCCCGTACAAAGACCACATCGGAGCGTACGGCGAGTCGCAGGGCGGCGCAGGTTTCTATGTGCAGTTGTCTGCGCAGGGGATGTTCGCCGGCTCTGGCTACTACCAGATGGCTCCTGACCAACTCGACCGCTTTCGCCGTGCGGTCGACGCACCGGCCGTTGGCGCGGAGATCGTCGCGATCAGTGCGGCCATGTCCAAAAAGGGTTTCGTGGTCGGATCGATGAACGAGTTGAAGACGGCACCGCGCGGCTACCCGAAAGATCATCCGCGGATCGGGCTCCTCCGCCGAAAGGGGTTGTTCGTCAGCAAGGAGTGGCCTGTCGCGGCGTGGATGTCTTCCAAAGCGGTGGTCGTTCGGGTCCGCGACGCGTGGATGGCGGCGGGCGAGATGAACGCATGGCTCGACGCTCACGTCGGGCCGAGCACTATCGCACCGGATGACGATGAACTGGCTCGCTTCGGACCCTTGTGACCTCGGCCGGCGTGCTCAACTCACCGGGATCCACGCGAGTACGATCTGCGTCACCCGTACGTCGGTCCTTTCGAGCGGAATGTCGACGTTGGTGATGTCTTTCGCCGTGGCCGACCAGCGCACGTCGATCTCGGTCAGGTCGTTCTCCAGTTCGCCTTGGAGGTCGATCAGCTGTTCGCTGAGCGTGTTGACCTTGTTCTGCGCTGCGTCGAGCCGTTCGCCGGTGGCCGCCGTGCGTCCACGATCACCTGCAGCCCGGCCGAGCGACCCGAGCATGCCCCCGCGCGAACGGCGGTTACCGAAGATGCCGCCGAGCACGCTGCCCATCGTTGACAGCACCTCTTCGTTGCGCCGCCCCTCGTGTTGCTGTTCGAGCACGTTCGCGCGATCCTCCGCGGTCTGCATCTGCGAGCGCAGTCGGGCGACCTTCACGTCGTACTGCTCCTTCAGGCCGACGATCTCGCGGTCGGCCTGATCCTCGGCAGCAGCCAGGCAACGCACGGCAAACGCCTCGGCGGTCTCGCCCGGCCTGCCGACCAGCTTCAACGTGCGATTCGTCGGCAACGTGAGGGCCCGTGACCGAACGAGTGCATCGACGAGATCACGCTGCAGTTTGGTCCAGAACGTCTTGGTGCCGATCCGGGCGCCGCACGCGAGGTAGGGGAGGGCAGCGATTGGTTCGGTGCGCAGATCACGGTCGTCGTAGTCGACGCCGACGGCGCGGGTGACATCGAGCAATTCCGGCAATGGGGTCAACACGGTCTCGTATTCCTCGTCATGGACAACGCCGGCCTTGTCGTCGTCGTACCGGAGCGCTACCCGGGCCACGGCAGCTGCCGCCAGTTGGGTTCCTCGCGGATCTCCGCCCGCTGCACCGAGCCATGGCGCAGCGATGTCGACCCACCGCACGGGAACTCCCTCCGCAACCTTCGGCATGATCGGCGATGTTCCGGCCGACGCGGTGACCGCGATCTGAACCGTCGCCTCGGTAGCGACTGCAGGAGCCGGCAAGCTCGCCGCAGCCACGCCGATTGGCGGCG
The DNA here is from genome assembly GCA_025359865.1 of Actinomycetes bacterium. Taxonomy (GTDB): domain Bacteria; phylum Actinomycetota; class Acidimicrobiia; order Acidimicrobiales; family Ilumatobacteraceae; genus VFMC01. The sequence continues at coordinate 24,828 of JANYDH010000122.1, forward strand.
GCGGAAGCACCTTCTGGTCGGCCATGAGCGTGGCAATCTGGTCGCGCGTGAGCGGACCGCGTAGGTAGCTCATTGCCCAGCGGGTTCCGAACACCTCGGGCTGATCGTTGCCCGCACGCCGGAGCACGAATTCGCGCTTGGCAAGGCCGCTGATGGTGGCACTCACCGCGTTGACATCAACCCCGCCCGACGCGGCCGACATCCCGTCGAGTAGACGCTGCTTGTCCTGCTCGGTCTGCAGGCGGCCGATCATCCAGGTTCCGGCGTTCGAGATGGCCTTGTAATCGACGTCGACCGGGTTCTGAGTGCTGAGCACCACACCGACGCCGAACGCTCGGGCCTGCTTCATCAACAACATGATCGGCTTCTTCGTCGGCGGCATCGCAGTCGGCGGCAAATAGCCGGCGACTTCGTCCATGTAGAGCAGGGCGCGCAGGCCGGTGGTACCGGTCTGGCGGCGCATCCAGGTGACCAACTTCGACAGGATGAGTGTGGTGACGAACTGCCGCTCCTGGTCGGTCAGATGAGCCGTCGTGACGATCGCACAACGTGGTTGTCCATCGGGACCGTGAAGCATCGATTCGATATCGAGCGGGGGTCCCTGCATCCATGCGCCGAACGAGGGTGAGGCGAGCAGACCATTCAGTCGCATTGCGAACGCGGTGCGGTCCTTCGGTGGGAAGAACGCGTCGAGTTCGAACACTCCGAGCTTGCGGATGGGGGGAGTCATCACCATGCCGACGAGGGTGGCCAGATCGAGGCTGCGGCCGTTTGCCCACTCGTTGTGAATGAGGTTGCTGAGCAGAATGTGCTCGCGACTACTCAATGGGTCTGCATCGATGTCGACGAGGCTGAGCAGACCGCTGACGAACCCTTCGATCTCATCGCCGATGATCTCATCATCACCACCGGCAGGCGGTGCGTGGAGCGAGCCGATGATGTCGAGGCCGATACCGCTGCTCGATCCGGGCGTGTAGATGGTGAACATCACCTTGCTTCGAAGCTCGGCGATGTCGGCGGCGCCGAGCCCCCAGTCCTTCAATCCGGTGGCCCACGTAGTCGCCTGGGCCGCAGCAAACTCGCTGACCGACTGGCCCGCCTTCTCGGCGTCGGATTCGTTGACCCACGGCTGGAAATCACCGGGCGACAGTGATGGGAACGTGAGGCAGAGATTGGTGAGATCACCTTTCGGATCGATCAGCAACGTCGGCACACCAGCCCGGAGGGCATCCTCGATCAACACGACGCCCAGTCCGGTCTTGCCCGATCCGGTCATCCCGACGATCACCCCGTGCGTGGTGAAGTCGCCGGACGGCACTGATGTGTCAGTGCCGGTTCTGGCGTGGCCTGCCGGGTCGATCTGTCCGCCGAGAATGAAGTCAGCCATGAGACGCACGCTACCTGTGCCGTCGCCGCCACTCGACTTGCCAATGGCCGACTTTTGGCGTTGGGCTGTTGTATGCGACAACCCGACGCCAAAGGTCAGCGAGGTTCACGAGCGTGACGAAACCCGGTAGCTGCATCGGTGATCGCCGGCCAACAGGTGCTGTTCGCGGGTAACCGTTACGTCGCCACCAAGCGCAGCGCTGAACACCTGGAGTTCGCTTTGGCACAGCGTTCCGCATGCACCTGCCGCAGCGCGCACGGGGCAATGGTGCTCGACCAACACGATGTCGTCACCATCGACTTCCACCTCGGCCATATATCCTTCGGCAGATCGTTGGTCGGCCAGGCGTCGAACTCGGACTGCGATGCTTCCGGCGCCGATCTGGCCGCGATACTGCTCGGCCTGGCGCTGCGCCCGGGTGGCGACCACACGCGAGAGGGCCTCGTCGCCGAGTGTCGAACGAATCGACTCGATGAGATCGAGCGTCAGATCTGCGTGTCGATCGGGGAACAGCGAGGCCGCTCGGCCAGCCAGTTGCCAACGTGCTGCCGGACGCCCGCGCCCGCTGGCATGGCCATCGCTGCGTCGCACAATGTCGGCGGCTTGGAGTGCCTCGAGGTGTTGGCGGATCGCAGTATCGGTGAGATTGAACTCGCTTGCCAGCTCACCAGCGGTGGCGCTGTCTACCCGGTTCAAGCGGTCGACGATGCGGCGCTTGGCATCGGTCAGTTCGATCACAACCGCAGCCTAGCGAATACGCAAGTAGACGCTTCGATAACTCTCGCGTCTGATCGCTACGCTGCGAACGATTCCAACCCTGCAGCAACGATGGCCCTGGAGCAACGATGGCCGACGAATGCAGCCCACCGTTTCAAGAGCTAGGCGGCCGAGAGCCAGGTGTCCAAGAGGCCGACGTCCGTAATCTCGCGGCTGGCGACTTCTCTGCATGGATGACCGAGGTACAGCAGGCAATTCGTGGAGAGCGTTTCTCGGATGTGCCGTGTGGCGGCTGCACCGCATGTTGCACGTCCTCGCAGTTCATTCATAGTGCGCCCGACGAGACCGATACGTTGGCGCACATTCCAGCCGCGATGTTGTTCCCTGCACCTCGGTTGCCGCTCGGGCACGTCTTGGTCGGCTACGACCAAGACGGGCATTGTCCGATGCTGATCGACAACGCCTGCTCGATCTATGCACATCGCCCCAGAACGTGTCGTACCTACGACTGTCGTGTCTTCCCAGTGGCGCGGGTCGAACTCGACGATGCCGACAAGGCGGCGATCGCGAGGCAAACGCGACGATGGCAGTTCAGCTTCGACAGTCCGAACGCCCGGGTCCAACACGACGCTGTGAGCGCGGCGGCGGCGCATCTTGTTCAGCATCGACAGCTGCTTGCCGACGACGCGGTGCCCGCAAACACCACGCAGCTCGCCGTGCTGGCAATCGAGGTCCACGATGCCTTTGTCGAGCGCGACCCCGAAACTGGCATGACGAAAATCACCGTTCCCGCTTCCGACGCAGTTCGCGTGATGGTGACATCCCGACGCCGTTCGCAACGCGGGCGTACACCGGGCCACTAGTGCTGCGCCGCAGAATCTCGTGACGTTTGGCGTTTGGTTGTTATTGGCAGGCCGTGGCAAAATGCTGCTTGGTGGTGCGGCGGGTGAGGTTGGCGGTCTGGTCGTGTTGTCGGCAACGGTGTCATGGTTGTTGCTGAACTCGTGGTTGTGCCGCACAAGTCGGCTCAACATCATCGACTGACAGCCCACCCGCCGGGCCTACCCCCTGTTGCGGTGCCAAGTCGCGTCGAGCTATCGGCGCTGGCGCCATGTAAGTCGACGCGATCCTGCCCGTTGCGCAGCCGTCGTGGTCGCTGACGCAGACTTCCACCACGCCCGCCTGTCATGCAACGAACGTTCACGCTGCAGCGCATCCGCACAGCCGGGGCCGGGATCGGGTACCGCCAACCCCACCCACATTTTGCGACCGCCTATTGGCAACAACCCAACGCCAAAGATCAGCCCCCGCAACGGCCGGGTGGGGTGGGGTGGGGTGGGGTGGGGTGGGGTGCGGCGTCGTCGTCAGCGTGCGGTGGTACGACGCACCACACGGCGGAGTTTGGCCCACAGTGCATCGAACGCTTCGCTCACATCGGTGCTTCGAGCACCGTACGAGTGAATTGCACGGCGTTCGCCGATCGCCTGGTTGACGATTACTCGCTGCGGGATCGACGGTTGCCAGATCGCCTTCTTGCCAACGATCCGCGTGAGTTCGTCGAGTCGGCGGTCGGCTTCGCTGCTGACGCCCGGCACCTTGTTGACGATCACTCCGCTCAGTTCCAGGTCGGCATTGTGCGAGTCCCAGACCTCGTCGATCACATCGGCCACCGCACCGATGCCACGCAACCCAAGTGCCGATGGCTCGACCACGATAACGGCGTGATCGGCAGCGGTGAGACCACTGGTGGTGAGGTTGCCGAGCGATGGCGGGCAATCGATCAGAATCGCGTCGTACGCACCGGATACCTCGGCGAGGGCCGCCCGCAATCGTTGCGGGTTGCCGTGCTCGCGTCCCTGCAGCCGATTGGACGCCGAAAGCAGATGGATGCCGTCGCTCCAGGTCGTGGTCGAAATAGCTCTCGACGCAGGTGTTCGGCTCAAGACTTCGGCTGCCGAGACCTCGACGGTCGCAGGATTCGCGCCGAGCACCCAACTGGACGAACTCTGCGGGTCGAGATCGACAACCAGCACTCGATGGCCTGCATGCGCTGCGGCCGAAGCAAGCCCGAGGGTGACGGTCGTCTTGCCGACCCCGCCCTTTTGGTTCAGGATCGCGACAACGTTTCCCATGTGGCCAGTCTGCCACGTCGGCGTCAGCACGTGTCATGCCTCGGGTCGGGGGTAGCGTTCGGCCGATGGCTCGATTTGATCCCGTTGGTTCTGCGAGCCGGTTGGCGCGGTCGTTGAAGGCGGCCGACCTGACTGCCAAGGCCAAGCAGGCGGCGAGCACACTCAAAGCCGAATTCGTGGCCGGTCAACGTGGCGACGAGACCCCGGCGCAGCGGATCTGGGGGGCCCCGAAGGATCAACTCGATGCGGTGATGGGTTTGTTACGCACGGCAAAGGCGACGCCGCCGGCGGGTGTACCCAACGAGCCGAGTGAAGACGCAGATGCGCTCGAGGTGTCCGCTGCATTGAATGGCGTGGACTGGACAGGCGTGCGAGCCGCAACCGCAGAACGAACGGGCGATGCAGCGCGCGTGATGCGCACCATGGCCGATCAGGTCGATTGGGCAAAGGTGCAGCCGGTGGCCGGGCACGTTTCCAGTGCGTTGATTGCCGCAGTTGCATCCGGACACCTGGGCGTCGGCGGCCGGCTTGGTTCCGTGGTGGCTCGCGCCATCGTCGATCAAGGCGGATTCGGTCAACGTGTCGGCCGGACCCTAGCGAGCGAAGCGGCGCCATTGCCGCCCGACTTTCGTGGCGCCATCGAAGTAGCGGCGCGAGAAGTCTGACCGGTTCAATCCCTCCGGGCGATGACCCCGCTGAACCCTGGCACGATCCGACCTTGCAGCGGCTGTAGTCCGGTAGCAAGTACTGATCGCAGGTTCAGCCCGAACGTGTCCAACTCCACTGACGCGCTGCCAAAGTTCGCCACGACGGTCCATTCGTCGCCCCGATGGTAGGCGAGCACCTCGCCATCGCTGAATCCTTCGCCATCGCTGCCTCCGTCCTCAACGCCTCCGCCCTCAACGCCACGAGAGGTCGATCCGACCCACGAGAACGAGCCGGTTTGCAGCGAAGGTGAGCGCGCACGGAGGTGCACCAGTTCACGGTAAAGGTGCGCGATCGAGGTTGTGTCGTTGGTCATGGTTGCGACGTTGCGATGCTCTGCCTCCGGAGCGAACGGCAACCATGGCGACGTCGGCCAGCCGTGATTCGGCTCCGCCGTCCACGGGATCGGCGCTCGGCACCCATCGCGCCGCCCCGGGTCGATCATCGCTTCATCGGCTATCTCGGCGTCGAGCAGGCCGAGTTCCTCGCCCTGATACAGGAACGGCGTGCCTGGCAGCGTCAGCAACAACAGTGCAGTAATCCGGGCCAGTCGCTCGTCGCGTCCGTGGCGTTGGCGGTGCCGCGGCACGTCGTGGTTGGACAACGCCCATGTCGGCCACCCGCCAACTCGTTCGAGATGGGCAAGGGTGGTGGTGATCCGCTCGCGAAACGATGCAGGAGTCGGCTCGGCCCAGAGGAACGAGAAGTTGAAACTGAGATGGAGTTCGTCGTTGTCGCCGTAGTAGCGAGACATGGCGTCCTCGTCGAGAAGGTACACCTCGCCGACCGAGGCTCGTTCGCCGGGGTAGCCGTCGAGTACCGACCGGATGCGGCGAAGCCGCTCGTGCGTGACCTCGACGTCGTTGAACGGTACGTGCGGGATCTGCTTCGCGACCGCTTCGGGTGGGTCATCGGCAGTCAAGTCCTTGCCGATCATGTGGACGACATCCATCCGAAAGCCGTCGATGCCGCGATCCAACCAGAAGCGGAGAGTGTCGAGCATCGCCGCTTCCACATCGGGATTGTCCCAATTCAGGTCGGCCTGCTCCTTGCAGAAGCTACGCAGGTAGTACTGGCCGCGGGTGTCATCTAGTAGCCACGCTGTGTCGCCGCGTGGAAACGCAGCGTTCCAGTTGTTCGGCGGTGTATCCCTCCAGATGTACCACGCTGCTTTGGGGTTGGTTCGATCTCGACGGCTCTCTTGGAACCAGGGGTGCTCGATGCTCGTGTGGTTCGGCACCCAGTCGAGGATCACCTGAATGCCACGGCGATGAGCCTCCGCCACGAGATCGTCGAGGTCACCGAGGTCACCAAAGAGTGGGTCGACATCGCAGAAATTGCTCACGTCGTACCCGAAATCGGCCATGGGGGACGTAAAAATCGGTGAAAGCCATAATGCGTCCGCACCCAACCACGCAATATGGTCGAGGTGTTCGATGATCCCTCGTAGATCGCCGACGCCGTCGGCTGCATGGTCACCCGTTCGGGCGCTGCCTTCAGCGAAACTACGCGGATAGATCTGATACACCACGGCGGTCTTCCACCACGGCGGCGGTGCGGAAACGGGGCCTTCGGGTAGTGCACCGCAATGATCGGTCATCAGCCCAGGATAAACGCGTCTGAGACGGGGCCGGCCATGACGAGTTTCGGGCGCGTTGCCAGGTAGACTGGCGTTCAATGTCAGTTCTCTAGGTTCGGGAGCCCTACCGTGAAGAAGGGTCGTCATCGCCGCTTCGAAGAAGCGCGAAAACTCAAGCAGGCCGGTCCCAGCGCATTTGATCTGGGATTTGGTGCGAATGGTCACCGGGAGCGTACTCAAGATGATGAATACGCCGCGCTCGCAGAGAAGTACGGCGTCACCTTCGATGAAGATGACGACGCTGATTCGGAAGCGAAATCCGATGACGATGACGATGACACCGAATAGACGTTGACACCCGAACAGTTGAATGTTTCATCCACGCGTAGTACCAGTACGTGTGCCATGTACCACCGAGCCTGGCGAATGACCCTGGCACCCACGGCGCCACGACGCCCTCACCACCACCCGAGATCATGAGTATTTCCCTTCGTAATGTCGCGCTCATCGCGCACGTCGACCACGGCAAGACCACCCTCGTCGATGCTCTCCTACGCGCCACCGGCACCTTTGCCGCCCATCAGGCGGTCGTCGACCGTGTGATGGATTCCAACGATCAAGAGCGCGAGCGTGGCATCACGATCCTTGCCAAGGCGGCATCCATCACCTGGAAGGGCGTCAAGATCAACTTGGTCGATACGCCCGGTCACGCAGATTTCGGTGGCGAGGTTGAACGCGCCCTCACCATGGTCGACGGGGTGTTGCTCCTCGTCGATGCGGCCGAAGGGCCGCTTCCTCAAACTCGGTATGTGCTGCAAAAGGCGCTCATGCTCGACCTGCCTGCGATCGTGATCATTAACAAGGTCGACCGTAGCGACGCCCGAGCGGAAGAAGTGCTGGACGAGATCTATCAATTGTTCATCGATCTCGATGCCGACGACGAGCACATCGACTTCGAGATCATCTCCGCTGTCGCCCGCGAAGGCCGGTCGATGAAGGGTGTCGGCATGCCAGCCGACGACGACGACCTGTCGGCGCTACTCGACACGATCATCGAAGCAATCCCGGCACCAACCGGCGACCCGGATGCCCCGTTGCAGGCGATGGTCACCACGCTCGACGCCAGTGAGTATCTCGGACGGCTTGCCATCGGCCGGGTCGTCAACGGCGTGATGCGCCGGGGCGAGACGGTAGCGCTGCTCGAAGAAGAGTTCGGTGAGGGCCAGCCTCCATTGAAGCGCCGCCTCGCACAGTTGATGGCGTTCGAAGGTGTGAGCCGCAATGAGGTGCAGGAACTGTCGGCGGGCGATCTGTTCGTCGTGGCCGGGTTCCCCGAGGTCGAGATCGGTGACACGATTGCGTCGGTCGAGTCTCCCGTTGCGTTACCGCGCCTGGTGGTCGACGAGCCGGTGCTGCGGATGACGTTCGGTGTCAACACCTCACCGCTGGCAGGCAAGGACGGCAAGTTTCTCACCAGCCGCCACCTCGTCGACCGGCTAAATAAGGAACTGTTGGGTAACGTCTCCATCAAGCTGTTCGAGACCGGGTCGCCCGACGTCATCGAAGTGGCTGGCCGTGGCGAACTGCAACTCGCCGTTCTGATCGAATCGATGCGTCGCGAAGGGTTCGAACTGCAGGTCAGCCGCCCCGAAGTGATCACCAAGGAAGTCAATGGCAAGCGGTTCGAGCCGCAAGAACGCGGCGTCTGTGACGTTCCCGACGAGCACGTCGGCACGATCACACAAGAACTGGCTCCCCGCAAGGGTCGCATCACCGACCTTCGCGGTGGCGATGCCGGCCGCACGATCGTCACCTTCGAGTGTCCGAGCCGTGGCCTGATCGGCTTCCGTTCGCTGCTGATGACCGCAACACGCGGCACGGCGCTGCTCCATCAGCACCACCTCGGGTGGATGCCGTGGGCCGGTGAGATGCCCGATGCCCGCGGAGGCGCAATGGTGTCTGACCGTCTGGGGGTCACCACCGGCTATGCGCTCGACAAACTGCAACTCAGCGGCCAGTTCTTCGTAAATCCCGGCGAACAGGTGTATGAAGGCATGGTTGTCGGCGAGTGTGCACGCGAGGACGAGATGGTCGTCAACGCAGTGCGTCCCAAAGAAAAGAACAACATCCGTACTCACAGCCACGACGATGCCGTCAAGTTGCCCGCACCGCGGATCCATACCCTGGAAACTGCGATCGAGTGGATTGGCGATGACGAACTGGTCGAGGTCACGCCGAAGGCGATCAGGGTTCGCAAGCGTCATCTAGGTCTCGAAGGCCGTCGCAAGGCCAACAAGAAAGTCGGCTGACCGCTCCTGTTGGCCCCGGGCTCGGGGTTGGCGCTGGATGTTCGACCGAATGAAGCGGACTACTTGATGGCAAGCGTGACGGATTCACTCGGCGGGCTCGATGTGCCACCGTCGTGGGCTCGTACAGCGACGCTGAGCACACGCCCAGACGTCAGTCCGGTGATGGTCGCGTAGCGTGATCGCAAATCGGTGAGCATCGGCTGTCCGTCGATCCACACCGAGTACGACCCCGCCCCGGTGACACTTTGCCACCCGAGGGTCAGGCGCCCGCGGCGCAGGCTCGATGCCTTGAACCCGGTTGGAGCGCGAAGCGGCGCAAGGGTGGTGGTGGCCGGGATGGTCGTGGTCGGCGCAAGGGTGGTGGTGGCCGGCGTCGTGGTGGCCGGCGTCGTGGTGGCCGGCGTCGTGGTGGCCGGCATGGTCGTGGCCGGCATGGTCGTGGTCGCGCTGGCGGCGGTCGTGGTCGCGCCGCCGGCGGTGGTCGGTGGTGGTAGTGGTGTCGGTCCGCTGGCGAAGACGCCGAGATCTCCGAAGACTTGGCCGCTCTCGTCGCGCCCGAGAGCTTGATCGGTCAGTCCGGGACTCGCACCAAGGCGGTTGAGGACGGTTGCGTACACAGTCCGGAAGTCGACGGTCGGCACCATCGCGTCGAAGTGGCGGGCCGACGGGCTGAGATCGGGAAACTGCCCGTACAAGCCGCCCTTGGCACCGCCGCCGATCAGGAAGGTCGACGAGCCAAGGCCGTGGTCCGTACCGAGCCCGGCATTTTGCGATACCTGGCGGCCGAACTCGCTATGCAGCATGACGAACACGTCGGGCGCTCGCGGCGTTGCATCGATCAACGCAAAGAATGCGGAGAGGGCAGCATCGAGCGCCGTCAACCGGTCCCAATGAGCGTATGGCTCACCGCTGTGGTCGTCGAAGCCTCCGAGGGTGGCGACGTAGGTCTGGCAGGGGACGCCCGCGCTGATGAGCGAAGCGGCAGTGGCCAACTGCGATCCGAGTTGACCCGCGCTTGCCGGTGATGAGAGGCGTGGTACCGATGCGGCGGCCGCCATGGCCACCCGGGCATTGTTCAGGGCCTTCGCTGCCACTGCGACCTTGCTTGGTCCCGGTGACGCAAGGTCACCCAACGCGTTCAACTGGTTGAGCCAGGCCGTTCTGTCTGGCACGTTGCTGACGTTGAATCCGAACGAACCCAGATCGCTGAGCGAAACGTTCGGGCTGACGAGGCCGGCGAGCTCCTGGCTGAGTCCCCCAAGCGAGATCGCTCCGAGCGGTTGGGTGTTGGACTGGGCATCGTTGTAGCGACCGAGCCAGCCGGTGTTCATCGAATTCCCCGAGAACGCGCCGGCCCACCGGTATGCGAATGCTGCGAAGTGGCTCATCTCGCGTACGACGTTCTCGCCCGTTCCTTGGATGATCGCGACGTCACGCCGGCTATGCCAGCGGTTTGCCAACCAGGGAAGGGCACCGTGCAGTGCCCAGGCGCCATCGAGGTCGAGTGCCGGCGGGAGGTAGTCACCCGCGGGCGGGGGCCCGTACGGCCGGGTCGAGGTGAGTCGCGTGATCGCGATGTTGGGTCGTGCCGCGCGGTAGTAGCCGGTGGTGTTCGGCACCGAGAACGGGACGTGCATGTTGAGGATGTCGTTGCCGCCGGCGAGGTCGATCACCACCACAACTGGCGAACCGGGCGGCAGCGTTGGTCCTACGGCGGCGAGCGCGGTCCGAGCGTCGGAGGTGAACGGGTCGAGCCCGATTGCGGCGGCACCCAGGACGACCGAGATGCCCTGAAGGAAGTGGCGGCGGGAGAGCCGTTGAGTGTCTACACCGGAGATGACGGACATGATCGCTCCTCAGTTGGCCAGGAATTCGGGGGACATGAGCAGCAGATCGAGCAGGCCGGCTGCTCGGGCCAGGCTCCACGACCCCGCCTTCGCATACGCGTCAAGTGCGGCGGCGGTTTTCGGCGTCACCGGGTCGAGACCGGCTAGGTGGGTCACGTAGGCAGCGGATGTTGTTGTAGAGCTGTTCTGGAAGACCTGGGTGACCGTGGGATTGATCGGTCCGGTCGTCGTGCCATTCCAGATGAATCCCCGAGTAGCCATCGCGTTCGCGACCTCGCACCACACCTGAAGATTCGTCGCGTTCAACCATTGATCACCCTTGGGCCAACCCGACACATTCGGTGCGACGAACGGGTGCTGACCTAAACGGGTCATGTTCCAGGACAGGTTTGGATCCGTCGCAAAGGCACCCCACCCGAGCAGGCGGCTGGCAGACACCAGTCGCTCGACCGGCGACTTCGTACGCGACATGATCGCCTGATCGGACAAGAACTCCGGGCGGTGCGTGATTGCCCGGACAAGTCCGACCAGATTGCCATCGGGTAACCATGCCGGCGCCAGTTCTGCGAGCACAGCCGGGCCGGCAGCCAGTCCAACCAGCTCGCGGTAGACGCGTGCGGGGACAAAGCTTGCGTAGGCCGGATGGGTCGCAATCGCGGCGATCACCTCTGGTACTGCTGCGGCACCACGCGCCGAACCGAGGAACGACTTCGGCCCCGAGTCCCAGTTGGCAGGCTGGAACGCGGTCGTGCCATCACTCCAGTTGTATGCCCACCCGGTCAGTGCCCTGGCCACCTCGGTGACGTCGCCCTGGGTGTAGTTGGAGGCACCGGAGACTGCATCGACGCGTCCGAGGGAGAACAACTCCATCAGCTCTCGAGCGTAGTTCTGGTTCGGATGGGCTTTGGTGTTCGTGGCGCCGCTCAGGTACTTGAGCATTCCCGGACGGGTCGACACTTGATTGAGCAGCGATCGGTAGGTCATCGTTGATGCGCTACGAAGCAGCGCGAGGTGGTCAATCATGTCGGCGTGATACACCGAGTCGACAAGTCCGATGACTACCAGTCCCTGCAGCATCCACGTCAGCCGCTCCTGGAACGGGTTGTAGCCGGGCGCCACGATGCCGCTGCCGGGGGTGTTCGGGCCGAACGCCATGAGTTCGAGCGTCCTGGCCATCGAGGCATCCGACGATGCTGCAGCAGGGATGAGGCCTGTCGAACCGGTCGGTACCGCTGGCCTCGAGAGCAGCTCATCGACTACCCCGAGCGGTCCGAGGGCAAGACCTGCATCGAGATCTGACCGAGTGGCGGAGAATCCGAGTCGACGCCAGACGTGAGCGACCTGCGCCTCTTGCGTTGCCATAGGGCTCCCTTGCTGTCGACTGCCCGGAAGTAGCCGGCCGGCCGGTGGTGTCGAGTGGTACGTCGATGTATCGCACGCAGCCCGGTAGCCCATGAGACTTCTTGACGGGGTCGTCGAGAAGTGTGCGCAGCGCGTGAGATCCATCGAGGTTCTGACAACACAACGTTTTGGTCGTGTCTCGATTTCACGCAGTGCGCGCGAATCCGTGCCCAGACCCGCGTGCGAGGGTCAGCGGCGCTTCACCGCAGGGTGGGGCAGGGGCGTCCACTTCGGGCGGGACAGGAGGGGAACGATGCGTTCGTAGACGCCCTCGCCGACCATCCCGATGATTTCGTCGCGAAGGTAGACGTAGACCGAGTCCTTGCCGACGAATGCGTCCGGCGATTCGGTACACCACCAGTGGAACTCGTCGCCGCCTGCGCCCCAGTCTCGGCGTTTCCACTCGCGAAGCGTGGATGTGAGGTGACCGTTGTCGTCGGTGTGGTGGTCGAGTCGCAGTGGTAGCTGCCAACAAACGTTCGGTTTCCAGTCCATCGGCCGCTCGCCTGCGTTGAGAGCGCCACGATGCAGCGCGCAGCCAGGGCCTCCATCGAAACCGGGTCGGTTCAAGAAGATGCATGCGTCGTCGACGAGTCGGGTGGTGGTTTCCCCACCGTCGCCGGTAGCAAGAAATCCCTGACGCTTGGCCCTCTTGGCGTACTGCCAGTCGGCCGGGGTCAGACGCACGACCGCCCGGACGACGGTCTGAACGTCGTCATCGTCGACGAAGTGCCCGCCATAGCTGCAGCAGCCCTGTGCCATATCGGTGGCGTCGGCATCGAGCACACCCTTGCAGCCGCTGCCATAGATGCAGCTCCAGTTGGAGCGCAGGAACGTGGCATCGAACACCCAGGTGCGTTGCTCGTGGTCGTCTTCGATGCTGATCCATTCATGGACATCAGCGGGACGTGCGGGCGTAGCGGTGGGGGTTGGTCGTGGAGAAACGGGCACGGCGCCGAATGTATGCGCTCGGTAGGCTCGTCGCACCATGACGACGACACCCGCGACCACCGGCTCCGCTAGAACCACACCGCCGCGCACCGCCGATGAGCTCCGCTCGGCTTTCACCGGGTTCTTCGCCGATCGTGGCCACCACATCGTGCCGTCGGCAAGCCTGATTCCTCACGACCCGACGGTGCTGTTCACCGTTGCCGGCATGGTCCCGTTCAAGCCCTATTTCGTCGGTGACGAGGTACCTCCGTTCAAGCGTGCCGTCAGCTCGCAGAAGTGCGCCCGCGCCGGCGGCAAGCACAATGATCTCGACGACGTCGGGCGCACGAAGCGCCATCTGGTGTTCTTCGAGATGCTCGGCAACTTCAGTTTCGGCGACTACTTCAAGACGCAGGCCATCCCGTGGAGTTGGGAGCTCGTCACCGAAGTGTTCGGTTTCGACGGCGACCGGTTGTGGATCACGGTCCACGACAGCGACGACGAGGCCGAGGCCATCTGGCACGAGCAGGTCGGGGTTCCGATGGACCGCATCCAACGTCTCGGCGACAAGGACAACTTCTGGCAGATGGGCGACACCGGCCCGTGTGGCCCCTGTAGCGAGATCCACATTGATCGCGGGCCGTCATTCGGTCCGGAGGGCGGACCGCTCAACGACCCTCATGGCGACCGGTTCATGGAGTTCTGGAACCTGGTGTTCATGCAGTACAACCAGGCACCAGATGGCAGCCGTACCCTGTTGCCGAAGCCGTCCATCGACACCGGTGCCGGGCTCGAGCGGATTCTCTGCTTGCTCCAAGGCGTCGACGCTGTCTGGGAAACCGACCTCATGCAACCCCTCATCGACCAGGCGTGCAGCCTCACGGGAAAGACCTACCTTCCCGGCGACTACGAAGACCGCACCAGCTTCAGCATGCGCGTGCTTGCCGAGCACGCCCGGAGCAGCACCATGCTCGTCAACGACGGTGTGTTCCCCAGCAACGAGAACCGTGGCTACGTGCTGCGCCGCATCATTCGCCGTGCGGTTCGACATGCGTACTTGCTCGGAACCGAGAAGCTGGTCATGCCGTCATTGGTGGAAACTGCGATCGATGTGATGAGCAAGGCGTACCCCGACGTGGTCAAAAATCGTGACTTCATTCTTGGGGTGCTCACCCGCGAGGAGGAGCGGTTTCGCCAGACACTGAAGACCGGTTTGTCGATTCTGGAGGACGAACTCGTCAACAATCCGAGCGTGCTGCCGGGGCCTACTGCGTTCCTGCTTCACGACACCTATGGGTTTCCGTTGGAACTCACCGAGGAAATCGCCAGTGAGCGTGGAGTGTCTGTCGACGGGGCCGGGTTCAACGTCGAGATGCGTGATCAGCGCGAACGCGCGAAGGCGGCCCGTAAGGGCAGTGCAGTCAACGACGAACGCCTCGACGAATACCGTGAGATCGTCGAGCAGTTCGGCGTCACCGAGTTCGTCGGCTACGCCCAGACCGCGACGTCGGCTCGGGTGCTGGCCGTCATTCCGGCTGCCGACGGACATATCGAGATTTTTCTCGATCGCACGCCGTTCTATGCCGAAAGCGGTGGACAAGTGGGCGATACCGGCAGGGTCGTTGGCCCCGCAGGGTCGGCCGAAGTGGTCGACACCACATTCGCGTTGCCTGGGCTGCGACGTCACCTCGCGCGCCTGGTCGACGGATCGATCGAAGTTGGCAGCACGGTTGAAGCCGCGTACGACGTCGAGGTGCGCGACGCCACCCGTCGCAACCACACCGGCACGCATCTCTTGCATCACGCGCTCCGGACGGTGTTGGGCGAGCATGTCAAACAGGCAGGTTCGCTGGTCGGACCCCAACGGCTGCGGTTCGACTTCAGCCACTATGCCGCGGTCACGAGCGATGAGATCGCCCAAATCGAAGCTATCGCGAACCGTGCGACGCTCGCCAACGATCCGGTGCGGGTCTACGAAACCACCAAGGACGAGGCGGCTGCCATCGGGGCCATCGCGTTCTTTGGCGATAAGTATGGCGACATTGTCCGAGTGCTCGAAGCGGGCAGTTCGGTCGAGTTGTGTGGGGGTACGCACGTCCGTGCCACCGGCGATATCGGCACGATCAAGATCGTCGGCGAGAGTTCCATCGGCTCGAACCTTCGCCGCATCGAGGCCGTGACGGGCGAGAACTCTGTCAGGCTGTTGCAACGCGACGAGGCGATGTTGGCCGATGCGGCCCGCCTGGTCGGCGGCCCGGTCGACGATGTCGTAGCTGGCGTGCAACGCCGGCTCGATGAGATCAAGTCGTTGCACGACGAGATCCGGGGCTTGCGCGCCAAGCTCGCGGCTGGTCGCGCCAGCGAGTTGGCTGCCGGCGCTTCCGAAGGAGTCGTCGTCGAGCGGATCGACGATCTCACTCCTGGTGATCTTCGCGACCTTGCGGTCGCGGTCCGTTCCCAGGCGGGAGTTCAGATCGTGGTGCTCGGCGGTGTGTCGTCGACCGGTGGGGTCGCGTTGGTTGCCGCAGTCAGTCCGTCGAGCGGCCGAGTTGCGAGCGACCTCATCAAAGACGCGGCCAAAGCGGTCGGTGGCGGCGGTGGCGGCAAGGGTGACATTGCCACCGCTGGTGGCAAGAATCCGGATGGGCTCGACGAAGCGCTGCGCCTCGCTCGCGCTGCAGCCGGGATCTGATCGCCGGACGGTAGCGGGGCGTGCGTGCACTGGGCATCGACCTCGGGTCGAAGCGGATTGGCGTTGCGGTGAGCGATCGGTCGGGCACCATTGCCTCGCCACTCACGGTCTTGCAGCGCAGCGGTAGCCGCCGCGTCGATTATGAGCGTATTGCTGCGCTCGTAGCCGAGGAGGAGGCGGAGATGGTCGTGGTCGGGTTGCCGCTCAACATGAACGGCACCCTGGGTCCGGCGGCACGCGCTGCCATGGATGAAACTCGAATGTTGAGTACCGTTGTGGACGTGCCGGTCGAAACGCACGACGAACGTCGCACCACGGTCACGGCCGATGCGGTGCTGATCGAGCGGAAGATGCGCGCTCCGGCGCGTCGCAAGGTGATCGACAAGGTTGCTGCAGCGGTGATGCTGCAGCACTGGCTCGACGGTCGAGCGGCACAACGATGAGCGGCGCAACGATGAGCGGCGCACGGTGGTTCCATCGCAAGCGTCCGATGAGCAACGAGTGGCATGACGATCCGTGGGATGACACCGAGCTCATCATGGCCACTGTGGTCGAACGGCCGCGACGATCATTTCGTCCGTTGCGTTTCGTCGTCTATCTGGCGCTGATGGTCGGTCTGGCCGGGGTGATTGCTGCCGGGTCGGTCGCGTTCTGGTACGTCCGCAAGATCAACCCGGAAGGTGAGGCCACAGAGGCGGTCAACTTCACCGTGAATGCCAATGACACACTCGAGACGCTCAGCGTGCGTCTTCAAGATGACGGGTTCGTCAGCGACGCGAACGTGTTTCGGTGGTACGTCGGCAAGCAGGGCGGGCTGGAACTCACTCCCGGCTACTACCAACTTCGCCACGGTGACCACATGGGCAACATCATGCGGGTGCTGCGTACGCCACCCGAGCAGACCTATACCAAAGTCACGTTCCCCGAAGGATTCACCCTTGCCAAGATGGCCGACCGGCTGAACGAAAAGGTTCCCAGGTTGTCGGTCCGCAACTACCTCGAGGCAGCGTCGGACGGCAGCATTCGGTCCGTGTATTCACCAGCGGGCGAAAACAGCCTCGAGGGTTTGCTGTTTCCCGACACATATCAGGTGTCCAACGGTGAGTCGGTCACCCGCCTGCTGCTCCGCCAGGTCGAGTTGATGGAACGAGTCGGCCGCCAAGAGCAGATCGTCGAGAAGGGGTACGCCCTCAAACTCAACGCCTATCAGGTGCTGATCATCGCTTCGATGGTGGAACGCGAGGCAAAGGTCGATGCCGATCGTCCGATGATCGCTCGTGTCATCCTCAACCGCATCGAAAAGGGTATGCCCCTCCAGATCGACGCAACACTGTTCTACGGTCAAGATCCGACGTTGTCGGTCGGGCGGCTGAAGCTGATCGATTCTCCTTACAACACATACATGTATGCGGGCCTACCACCGACACCGATTGCCAACCCCGGTCGGGCATCGATCAACGCGGTTGTCAATCCGGCGGTCGACCCACCTGAGGGTGGTGCGATCTGCAAGGGCCTGGCAAAGGGGGACTGTCACTGGTATTACTACGTGCTGGCCGATACCGACGGTCGGCACGCGTTCGCTGTGACGCTTGAGCAGCATCAGGCCAATGTCGACATCGCGCGAGCGGCGGGCCTCTTATGACTGACGGCGGGGTGATTACCGGAGCCACTCGTGTGGCCGGTGTGATTGGTTCTCCGGTGCGGCACAGCCTGTCTCCGGCAGTGCACAATGCAGCGTTTGCCGCGGCCGGCGTGCCCTGGGTGTACGTTGCGTTCGATGTGGCACCCGGTCGAGCAGCCGATGCGCTAGCAGCTGCTCGTGCACTTGGACTCGGTGGGCTTTCGGTGACCATGCCACACAAGGACGACATCGCCGACGCCGTCGACGAGCTCGACCCGGCCGCGGCAGCGCTGCACAGCGTCAACACGGTCGTTCCTCTGCCCGGCGGTCGGATGAAGGGATACAGCACCGATGGTGCCGGCTTTGTGGCAGCGCTCGACGAAGCCGGTCACGCTCCAGCCGGTCGGCGCATCGCCGTCCTCGGGGCGGGGGGCGCTGCGCGTTCTGTCATCGACGCACTCGCCCGTGCCGGTGCCGACGAGCTCGTCATCATCAATCGATCGAATGACCGGGCTCGTGCGGCGGCAGCTCTGGCCGGCCCTGCTGGGCGGGTCGGCGACCAGCACGACGTCCGCCACTGTGACATGGTGATCAATGCCACCTCGGTCGGCATGGGCAGTACCGAGATGCCCGTCGACGCGGCGCTGTTGCACGCCGGACAGGTCGTGGCCGATCTGGTCTATCACCCGCTCGATACCGCGTTGTTGCAGTCCGCTCGTCGTGCTGGCGCCGCCACCGTTGACGGCCTCGGCATGCTGGTGCATCAGGCTGTGCTGCAACAAGTGCTCTGGCTCGGCATTCGCCCCGACCCGCAGGTCATGCGCTCCGCTGCGCTCCGAGAGTTGGCGGCGCGCGCACAGATAGTCTGAACGCTGATGTTGCGCTTCTTGACCGCCGGAGAATCCCATGGCCAGGCGCTTGTCGTCATCATCGAGGGGCTACCTGCGGGGTTGGCGATCACGGTCGACGACATCCAGGTCGAGATGGCCCGGCGACGGTTGGGATATGGCCGTGGGCCCCGTCAGAAGTTCGAACAGGACGAGTTGACGCTGATCGGCGGTGTTCGCCACGGCCGTACGCTGGGCTCGCCGTTGGCCATCGAGATCAAGAACTCCGAGTGGTTCCGTAGCGACAAGTGGCACGACGAGATGTCGCCGGCTCCTGGGATCACCAAAGATCCACTCACGAAGGTCCGTCCTGGCCACGCCGATCTCGTGGGCATGCAGAAGTATGGCTTCACCGATGCGCGTGACGTGCTCGAACGGGCCAGCGCGCGAGAGACGGCGGCGCGTGTTGCGGGCGGCGCTGTGGCCAAGAAGTTGCTCGCCGAGTTGGGCGTCGAGATCATCTCCCACGTTGTGCAGATGGGCTCGGCACGGGCGCCGTCGAGTGATCGGCCGCTACCCGCCGACCTCGATGCGGTCGATGAATCGCCGGTTCGTTGCTTTCATCCGGGTGCTGCCGACGCGATGATCGATGAGATCAAGGCTGCCGCCAAAGACGGCGATTCGCTCGGAGGCATCGTCGAGGTGCTCGGGTACGGCGTCCCGCTGGGGCTCGGCAGCCACGTGCATTGGGATCGCAAGCTCGACGCGTTGCTGGCCCAGGCTGTGATGAGCATCCAAGCGGTCAAGGGGGTCGAGATCGGCGACGGCTTCGACGTTGCCGGACGACGCGGTAGCCAAGCTCACGATCCAATCACCTGGGATGCCACAGCGCGCCGGTATCGGCGCGAGAGCACCTTGGCAGGCGGCACCGAGGGCGGGATCTCCACCGGTGAACTGCTCGTGGTCCGTGCAGCGATGAAACCGCTGGCGACGCTCAACCGGCCAACGCTGAAGACGGTCGATGTCGTCACCAAAGAGGCAACGGTCAGTTTCAAAGAACGTACCGATGTCACCGCAGTGCCGGCGATGGGCGTAGTCGCCGAGACGATGGTGGCCTTGGTGCTCGCCGCCGAAGCGCAGCGCAAGTTCGGTGGCGACAGCCTCAGCGAATTCGTTCGAAATGCCCGCAATTTCAACGCCTCACTCGACGAAGCGTGAGGGGCGCTTTGTGGTCAGGCATGATCAGCATGTGGTGTTCATCGGGCTCATGGGGTCAGGCAAATCCACGGTGTCGCGGCTACTAGCAGAGCGGCTGCAACGACCGTTGTTCGACACCGATCACATGATCGAGGCACGCACCCACCGAACGGTACGCGACATCTTCACCGAGGACGGCGAGACGGCGTTCAGAACACTCGAAACCGACGTGTTGTCCGAGGCGTTGCGAAGCGTGACCCCGGCAGTGATCGCGGCGGCGGGCGGAGTGGTGCTCAGTGCCGAGAACCGGCAACTGTTGTTCGACCGGACCGTGCGGGTGGTGTGGTTGCGTGCTGATCCAGTCCTGCTCGCCGAACGGGCGAAAGCCGGTGGGCATCGACCGCTGCTCGACGCCGATCCTGCCGGTATGTTGCAGACGATGTCCACGGCCCGCGAACCGTTGTATCGCGAGGTGGCCGATGTCATCATCACGGTCGACGGTCGGTCGGTGAGCGACGTGGTCGAGGCGGTGTTGCGGTGAGTAAGACGGTCACGGTTTCGGTCGAGTTGGCAGATCGCTCGTATGACGTGCTGGTGGGCCACGGTGCCCGACACGAGTTGGCGTCTCTGGTTCCGGCCGCTGCGCGGCGCGCTGCGATTGTCACTCAGGCTGGTATTTCGATCGACATCGAACCCGGTCTGCCGAGCGAGGTTTTTACGATCGGCGATGGTGAGGGCTTCAAAACGCTGGCCACCATCGAGGAGCTGTGCCGTGGATTCGCACGCATGGGGCTCACCCGCAACGATGTCGTCATCGGCGTCGGGGGTGGCATGGTCACCGATGTCGCCGGCTTTGCGGCGTCGGTGTGGCACCGTGGCATCCCGGTCGTGCATGTCGCCACCACGTTGCTCGGCATGGTCGACGCTTCGATCGGCGGCAAGACCGGCGTCAATCTTGCGTCAGTCGATGGCGTCGGTGGCAAGAACCTCATCGGCGCGTTCTGGCAGCCGAGCGGTGTCGTCTGTGATCTCGACGCGCTGTCCACACTTGCGCCACGTGAACTGCGCTGTGGCCGCGGCGAGATGGCCAAGTACCACTTCCTCACGGGCGACGATTTGCTCGCCCTCGGCGAGACCGAGCGCATCGCCCGGTGTGTCCAGATCAAGGCCGACGTTGTGGGCGCTGATGAGCGCGAGAACCTCGGCAACCCACGCGGCCGCGCCTTGTTGAACTACGGCCACACGCTCGCCCATGCGCTCGAGACCCTAACCGGGCACCGCCTTGCTCATGGCGAGGCGGTCGCCATCGGTCTGATCTATGCGGCCCATCTCGCACGGGTGTTGGGCCGCATCGACGAGGCACAAGTGCAGCATCACTACGACGTGGTGGCCGGTGCGTACGACCTGATGGTCGCGTTGCCCGGCGATCTCGACCACGCTCGAATCGTGGCGCTGATGGCACGCGACAAGAAGGCAACCGATGGTCTCACGTTCGTCCTCGATGGCCCAACCGGTGTGGAATTGGTGACCGACGTACCCGAGAGCGCAGTGTTCGACGCGCTCACACTGACCCCCACAACCCAGCTTTGG
>JANYDH010000123.1 GCA_025359865.1 Actinomycetes bacterium
CACGTGCACCGGCACCACCGTGGTCAACCCGATCACCTCACAGAAACCTTCACCTGATGCAACGACATTCACGTATCGCCGCCGGTCTCTGTCTCGGTGCGATTCTCTTCGCAGCCGGGGCGTTCGGCATCTCCCAGTCTCGATCGGCCGCGACCCCGCTCGCAGCCGTAGCGGTCGCTGGCCCCGATGTTGCGACCGGTCTGGTGCGCGTATCGGGAGCTTCATTGGCTCAGACCATCGCCGACCTCCAGAGCCGTTTGAAGACCTCGCCGCGTGACTACGTCTCGTGGTCGACGCTCGGCCTGGCGTACGTACAGCAGGCCAAGATCACGGTCAACTCCGACTACTACCCGAAAGCCGATGGCGTGCTGAAGCGATCGCTGTCGATCAACACCGATGACAACTTCCTCGCCTACGCAGGGCTGGCATCGCTCGCCAACGCGCGGCACGACTTCGCCGCTGCGAAGCGCTACGCGGAGCAGGGGCTGAGCATCAACAGCTACAGCGCGATCCTGTACGGCGCATTGAGCGATGCAGAGACCCAGCTCGGCAACTACCCGGCAGCATTCGTCGCGGTGCAGCGAATGCTCGACCGCTCCCCAGACACTGCCTCGCTTGCCCGAGCGTCCTACACGTGGGAGCTACGCGGCGACACAGACCAGGCCCGAGCCCTCATGCAACGCGCTCTCAATGACGCGCCTACCCCATCAGACGGCGCATTCGCGCTTGTTGTGCTCGGCGACCTCGCGTTCAACTCCGGTGACGCCAATGGCGCGTTAGCGTTGTATCGCAAAGCGCTTGACTCATCGCCCGGCGACGCAGCCGCACTCGGCGGCAAGGCCCGCGCCGAGGCCGCGCTCGGACAGCACCTCACCGCTCTCGACGACTATGCCGCACTTGTGCAGCAGACACCGGAGCCGAGCTACATCCTTGAATACGGCGAACTGCTGGAGTCGCTCGGCCGCACCGCAGATGCCGAGCAGCAGTACGACGTGTTCATCGCCACCCAGCGACTGTTCGCCGCTAACGGTGTACAGCCCGACGCGACGGCCGCATTGTTCGACGCTAACCACGGCAATCCATCTGATTCCGTGCGCGATGCAGAACAGGGCATCGGGTCGCGACCGTTTCTTGTGATGTACGACGCCTACGCCTGGGCGCTGCATCGCAACGGTCGTGATGCCGAAGCGCTCGTCGCGATCGACGAAGCCTTGTCCACTGGGATGAACAACGCGCTGTTCCACTTCCACAAGGGGATGATTCAGCACGCGCTCGGCGACGATGCCGGGGCTCGCACAGAATTGCAGAAGGCGTTGTCGATCAACCCGTACTTCAATCCGCTTGACGTTCCGGTTGCGGTCGCCGTGCTACGCGGTCTGAGCGTGAAGCCATGAGTCGATCTCACGGTTTGCTCGCCGTTGTGGTGGGCTTGTGCGTTTCGGTGTTGATGAGTGCTAGCCCCGCAGCCGCTCACCCTCTCGGCAACTTCAGCATCAACCATCTCGACATGCTGACGTTCCGGACCGACCGGATCATCGATCGGGCGATCGTCGATACAGCAGAAATTCCTACGGCGCAGGCGCAGACAGCGATCGACGCAAACGGTGATGGCACCGAGTCGGTCGACGAACTCGCCCAGTACGGCTCCAAGCAATGCGAGGCATATCGCAGGACGCTCTCGTTGGCCGTCGACGGTACGCCGCGTGAATTCACCACAACATCGGCCTCGTTCGAATATCGCTCGGGCCAAGCGGGCCTGCGTACCACGCGGCTCGAGTGCGAGTTCGACGCGTTCGTCGACCTCGCTGCTCCCGGTGCGGTGCGCTTTGGTAACGACTTCGCCCCAAACCGTGTTGGATGGCACGAGATCGTCGCCACCGGTGTGGGAACGAACCTCCTCGATTCCCCGGTGCCGGCAACCAGCGTCACAGACGGCCTGACGGTGTACCCCGTCGATCTGTTGAGTTCGCCGCTCGATATACGTTCGGCTGCGTTTCAGGTTGCGCCGGGCGAGGGCGCACGACCAGCTTTCAGAGCGAAGGCGGCTGAACCATCGGTGTTCTCCTCGGCGTTCGGACCCATGTCGCGTGCGGTTGAGCGAGTGAGCCTCGCGTTCAACGATTTGGTCGGGCGACGCCAGCTGACGTTCGGTGTCGGTCTTCTCGCGATTGGCCTTGCCCTTGTGCTCGGCGCCTCGCACGCCTTGCTTCCGGGGCACGGCAAGACGGTGATGGCGGCATACATCGCCGGGCGACAGGGATCCGTACGCGATGCAGTGCTGGTCGGCGCCACGGTCACTGCCACCCATACGGGTGGCGTGCTCTTGCTCGGACTCGCCCTCACACTCTCTACGTCACTGGCCGGCGAATCTGTCCTCGGCTGGCTTGGCGTGTTCAGCGGTCTCCTCATCGCAGTCTTGGGTTTCAGCCTATTGCGCGGCGCAATCCGCCATCGACCGGTCGGTCATGGGCATCGTCACGGCCCCCACGGTCATAACCACGGCCCCCATGGCCACGATCACGATCACGACGGCCACGGCCACGATCACGATCACGACGTCCACGGCCACGATCACGACGGCCACGGCCACGACGGCCACGGCCACGGCCACGGCCACGATCACGATCACGGTCACGGTCACGGCGGCCACGATCACGACGTCAACGTCTATGCGCCGCCTCGGGTGCTCGCTTACGCGTACTCCGGGCCCAGCGTTTCCGTTGGCGTGGGCCTGCTGCCGGTCGCCGTCGCCGGTGATGCCCCGTTCGCCGCTGTCGCTGCCGGCACCGGATTCGCTGCTCGGAAGGAGCATTTCCCGAAGGCGAAGGAACGCTCCGGGATCGTGTCTCGGCGCGGTCTCGTCGGAATGGGTATCGCTGGCGGCCTTGTCCCCAGTCCATCGGCGCTCGTCGTCTTGTTGTCTGCCATCGCTCTGGGACGGACCGTGTTCGGAATCGTTCTCGTGATCGGCTACGGAGTCGGTATGGCCGGCACGCTGACGATCGCGGGCGTTATTCTCGTGCGTGTGCGCGACCGCTTTCAGCATCGCCTGTCGTCCGAGCCGGAGCGGCTGCGAGGTGCAGCGGTACGTTGGCTACGACTGGCCCCCTACCTCACGGCCGGACTGGTTCTCGTGGTCGGCCTCGGCCTTGCGTTGCGCAGTTTGTCGTCGGTGTAGCGCCTCGGCGCTGATGTTCCAGATCGCTGCATCACCCCGGACTTTTGGCGTTTGGCTGTCATTGACAACAACCCAACGCCACAGCTCAGCCCTCGTGTTGAGTTGGAGTGCGGGATGCGTTCGCTCACGGTGCCGCGGTGTGTACGTGGCGGCTGGGGTTCTGGTCTCCGCCGTGGCGAGTTCGAATCGCTGATCTTGGTGACACGTGGAGGCAGGTGTCGTTACGTAGGCACACGTGCCTCCACGTGTCGATCGCTTGTGGCGACGAACCCCTGGCCACGATGCCCGCACCGACGTGTTCGTTTGTGCCACCCAGTGGCGTTGCGCTGCAAGCCGGGCGTGGCAGTTCCGTTACCCTCCGCTCGGACACATCCACGACACGTCTGGGGGATTTGTGATCATCGTCGCTGCGACCATCGACTACGCCGATCAGGCGGGCCGCGACGCTGCCGTGCAGGCATCGGCAGCTGTGCAATTGGCTACTCGTGTGGATGAGGCGGGTTGCCATGCGTATTGCTTCGCTGCCGACCCGTCTGTGCCGACCCGCATCCAGGTCTATGAGCTGTGGGAGGACGAGGCTTCGTTGATCACCCACTTCGCACATGCGAACTACGCAGCGATGCGGGATGCGCTCGCCGCCCATGGCATCACCGCTGCCTGGAACCGTGTGTACGAAGTCGGCCGCAACGAACCCGTCTATGGGGCCGGTGGGACGATCCGCACGAGGTTCTTCACCGACGATTCAGCCGTCACGGTGTAGGAGGCGGGCAGCAGGCGATGGGGGCCATCGACATCCACGCCCATGTCGTGTTGGAGGCGACGTTCGACGCTGCCGGCAGTTATGGGCCGGAACACGCCGCCGATCCTGAGGGTGTGCCGTTCTTCCGCATCGGCGACTTCATCATGAAGCCGATGTCCTATCGGGGCAGCCTGTTCATGGATGTCGAGCGCCGGTTGCGGGCGATGGACCGCGATGGCATCGAGGTGCAATTGTTGTCACCGAACCCGCTGACGCTGCTCCATGGCATTCCTGCCGTCGACGCGATCCGCTTCTGCCGGATCCACAACGACGCGATGGCCGAACTTGTGGGCCAACACCGGGGGCGTCTGCTGGGCGCCGCTGCACTGCCGATGCAGGATGTCGATGCCGCCACCGTCGAACTCGAGCGGTGCATCCGTCAACTCGGACTTACTGCTGCGTACATAGGCACCGACTTTGGCTATGAACTCGACGATGCGCGCCTCGACGACTTCTATCGAACCCTCGTCGAGTTGGACGTGCCACTGTTCTTGCATCCTGCTACGACCGACGGGAGTGGGCTGCCACCGAAGCGGATGCGACGTTTCGAGCTGAGTTTGTTGCTCGGCTATGCCTGTGACGAAACGCTAGCGGTCGCAGCGCTGGTGATGGGCGGGGTGACCGAACGCCATCCAGCCGCCGACATCTGCGTCTCCCACGGGGGTGGGGTAATCGCCCTCCTTGCCGAGAAGTTCGTGTTCGCGGTCGACACCCGACCGTGGGTGCCCGAACAACTGCGCGATGGCGGGTTCCTCCGTCACTTGCGGCGACTCTGGTTCGACACGCACATGGACGCCCAACCGGCGCTCGACCTGCTGGTCGAGACAGTTGGCATCGAACGGCTGGTGTTCGGTACCAACTATGGCGGCTGGGATTCCTGCGGCGGCCGTGCTCGTGACAAGTTCACGTTGTCGCTGTCACCCAATGCCCGTCGGCTCTTACGCCTGCCCTCGAAGGAGATCTCATGAGCAGACCGGCTACCGAAGATGTCGTGTTCACGAACGCCAGGCTGTTCACCGGTGTCGATGCCGAGGTCATCGATGGTGGCGTGGTCTGGGTCTCGGGCCAGCACATCGGGTTTGCTGGGCGTAGCGAGCTATCGGGCGACGCTCTCTCTGGCGTTCCGTCTGGCGTTCCGTCTGGCGTTCCCCCTGACGTGCGACGGGTCGACCTTGGCGGTCGTTTCGTCATGCCGGGGATGACCGAATCGCATGCCCACCTCTCGTACCCGAACAGCGGACCGGGGGATCTGAACAAGGCCACCGCTGAGGAGGCGATGCTCCACGGCATCGCCAATGCTCGCGTCATGCTCGGCTCCGGGTTCACGTCCGCGATCAGCTTCGGCTCCGTCCACAGGGTCGACGTATCCCTGCGCGATGCCATCAACCGTGGGCTGATCCCCGGTCCACGCCTGGCCGCTGCTGGTCGCGATCTCGGTGGCACCAGTTCGAACGTGGACTCCTACGACGAACACGGTGCTGGACGGACTGAGGGGCTCGGGCTGATCGTCGACGGACCCTGGGACGTACGCCGTGCCGTTCGGCTCATCCGCAGGAGCCGGGCCGATGTGGTGAAGATCTACCTCGATGGGGAGAACCTCAATGACCGTGCACCGGCGGGGGAGCTCACCTACACCGACGAGGAAGTCGCCGCGTGCGTGGACGAGGCACACCGCCGCAAGATGCGCGTCGTGTGCCATGCCCGAAGTGCCGCTGCTGTCAAGCAGGCAGTGCGTTACGGGGTAGACATCATCGGTCATGCGAATGAACTCGACGACGAGGCGGTCGATCTGCTCCGGCGGGAACGTCACCGCATCTTCGTCGGTCCGGCTATCGCATGGGAGATCCAGTTCCTGGCCCACTGCACCGAACTGGGAATCAGCCGCGAGGCCGCCCGCGCCAAGGGCTACGACCGTGAGGTCGATCGGACGATCTCGTCGGTGAAGCGGTTGCGTGCCGCCGGTGTGCGGGTGTTGATCGGCGGTGACTACGGACTCAACATCACCCCGCACGGCACGTATGCAAAGGACCTGCAGTACTTCGTCGAGCTTTTCGGGCTGACTCCGATCGAGGCGCTCCTGTGCGCAACTCGAGATGGCGGCGCGGCCGCCGATCCGCAGGGCATGGTCGGCACGATTGAAGCGGGCAAGTATGCCGACCTGCTGGTGGTGGATGGCGACCCGTCGATGGATGTGACCGTTCTCCAGGACCATCGACGGATCATCGGGGTGATGAAAGGCGGGGTCATGTACCGCGGCCTGACCGAGCGGGATCCATACACCTGTGATGCCGACATCGGCTGAGAGTGCCGATCTAGGGTTTCAGACGTGAGCAACATCAGAGATCAGGTCGAACAAGCGGCTCTCGATGCGAATCTGTCGGGTGTTGTGCGCGTTGATCTCGACGGCCATGTCATGGTTGAGCGCGCCCGTGGGTTCGCCCACCGTGGCCTGGCCATACCGAACGCAATCGACACCCAGTTCGCGATCGCGAGCGGCACCAAGGGGTTCACTGCGCTGACAGTGATGAGCATGGTGGAACGAGGCGTGCTCGGACTCGATACGACGGCGCGGTCAGTGCTCGGCAACGACCTCCCGCTCATCGATGATGCGGTCACCGTCGAGCAACTGCTTGCTCACCGTTCCGGCATCGGTGACTACGTCGATGAGGAAGCGGATCGCGACGACGACGCCGTGGGATACCCGATGTCCGTCCCCGTCCAACAACTCGTCACTACTGAGGACTACCTCCCAGCGCTCGCCGGACACGCCACGAAGTTTGCTCCGGGCGAACGCTTCTCGTACAGCAACGGTGCCTACGTTGTCCTCGCGTTGATTGCCGAACGTGTCTCCGGCATTGCATTCCACGACCTGGTCGACGAACGAGTGTGCGGCCCCGCCGGCATGGCCGACACCGGATTCCTGCGATCCGATGAGCTTCCCAGTCGGGCTGCGACTGGATACCTTTCGCCCGAGGCGGCACGTACGAACGTGTTTCACCTCCCCGTTCGGGGTAGTGGCGATGGTGGCATCTACACCACCGTGGCTGACGTCCACTTGTTCTGGGATGCATTCCTGGCCGGACGTCTCGTCTCTCTGGCCGTCGTGGCCGAGATGGTCCGTCCACGCAGCGAGGTGCCCTCCGAGTCGATGCAGCACGGGCTCGGCATGTGGCTGAGCGCCTCTGCCGATTCCGTGTCCCTGCACGGCTTCGATGCCGGCGTCTCGTTCGTCTCTGTTCGTCACCTCAGCGGATCGTTCGCCTACACCGTGGTGACAAACAATGGCCAGGGCGCCTGGCCGATCAGCCAACGAATCGGCGAGTTTCTCTCGGATCGATGACGGTGGATAGCCCACGGGTGTGAGCGGAAATCGAGCCGGGTAACACCACCGGACTTTGTAGTGTGACTCGACATGCACATCGAGTGTCCGCCGGGGTACACGCCACGTGGCTACCCAGGCGCGTCGGACCATGTTGGGATGGCCGCTGAACTTTCGGCGTTCAACCTGTCGACTGGTGTCGGCCGAGCGGCTCGGGTTCCACGTCGTCGGCTACGAAGCGGTACTCGACGAGCCTGTACCGACCGTGCCAGGCAGCCAAGCAGCCAAGCAGCCAGGCAGGTCTTGGTCCGCACCGCACCGAAGCTCACAGGTCGCGTGGTTTGTGAGGTTCCGGCAGTCCAGCTTGCATCCAACCTCACAACACCCGTCGTCTGCGTTGCTACGCGGCGAAGACCGGTCGAACCTCGACTCCGCCAGCGACTCAGGCTCCTAGACTTTGTACGTGGCATTACAAGGGAGCACTCCGGAGGGGCGGCGACTTCTCGAGGCGTGTGAGTTGTATGAGATCGGCCTCGAAATGATGCGGCAGCGGTTCCGTCGCCAGTCCCCGTTGGCCACTGCGGAATCGATCGAGACGATGGTTCGCACGTGGGTGAGCGATCGACCGCTTGATGGCCCCGGTCGAGTTGTGGCATGGCCCCGGCGATGACATTGCTGGACGCCGTGCGCCGCGCCATCGGAGTAGCGGAAGGCGCCGGCCACGTCAGCGTGCTGGTCGGTGGTCTCGCAGTTTCTGCTCGGGCCGAGCCCCGATTCACCCGCGATGCCGACTTGGTAGTGGCGATTGACACCGACGACGAAGCAGAGGCCGTGGTTCGGTACTTCCTGACCGAGGGGTATCAGCTGAACGCGCTGCTGGAGCAATCGGGGGTGGGTCGGTTGTCGGGTGCTCGATTCATCGACCCTGACGGCGTCGAAATCGATCTGCTGACTGCGTCGTCGGGTATCGAGGCGGAAGTGGTGGCCGATTCAGCGCGTCTGGAGATCGTCCCGGGATTGTCCGTTCGCGTTGCCGCTGTGGGCCATCTGATTGCATTGAAGTTGCTGTCGGTGTCGCCAGGGCGCGAAACCGATGCGGCCGACCTGCGCGCGTTGGCACGTGTGGCAGACGACGTCGAGTGGCGGCGTGCAGCGGTTGCCGTGGGGTTGATCGTGGAACGCGGCTTCCATCGGGGTCGTGATCTCACCGCCGACTTGATCGCCTTGCGTGCCGCCGAATCCTGACGCCGACGGCCGGTGGCGCTGAACCCACTCCATTCTGTAAACGCCCGCGCTGAGCGCTTATGAGAACGGAGATCTACTCAGGTGCCGAACGCGGCAGAGAGGACGTCGTAGAAGCGTGGCCAGCAGGTGGCGATCCAGGCAGGGTCGTCGTCGGCGAAGGCGGACCGCACCTGAGCGCGGATTGCCGGCGCGTCGGTGCCGGTGGGGTCGCCGTGCCCGTGCAGCCAGGCATCGGCGCGCAGCGACTGCAACACGGTGACACCATCGACAGTGCCGAACTCGATACAGATCGGCGTCACCTCGGCGTGCGGTGCCAACTCATCCGCGATGTTCAACCAGTCGCCGGCCGTCACAGCCGAAACACTGTCGCCCGCCAGCACGGACGTTGCATCGGGCCAGAGCGCCCGCGCCCGTTCGAACATCGGCTCGCCAGTCTCCGTGCTACCGATCAACTCGCCGTGGCCCCATGGTCCGAGACCCGTGTGGATGTCGATGATGACGACACGCTCGGCCGAACTCAGGTTTGCGGTGCACCAGTCACGAAGCCAGTGATGTGACCAGACTGGTCCGGCGCCGCCATAGAAGACGCCCTTCGGGTGCGAGTACTGGCCGCCGCTCACAACGGACTGCATCTTCTGGAACCCCCACTCACCAACGAGAGCGAGCAACGCCTCCAGCGTGCGCTGTTGTGATTCGGAGCTCCACTCGGCGGGACCCACGATGTCGGCGATGCCGTCGTAGTCGGTGTTGGACGGGACTGGCTGCGACCAGTCCACGAAATTGCGGTTGAGATCGACGTTGTCCTCGTTGACCCGTCGAACCCATGCCATGCCGTACGGGTTGAGCGCGTGGATGTTGACGACACGGATGTCTGCCGGCCGACCGCTCAAATGGTGAGTGAGCCAGTGGGTCTGCAATGCCGAACCGCAATAGCCCTCGACCCCATGTGTGGCCGAGACCACCAGCACGACGGCCGGCGAATCGACCCGGCCGAGTTCGGCAACGTCGATCCCCAAGGCCTCGTCGTGTGGCCCGCGAAGTGGGTGATCGAACGTTGTGATCGAAGCTCCGGCTGCCGTGGCCGCTGTGAGGAACGCCGCGCGGGCGACCGAATAGGTTGGGCTCAACGGGGCGATCTCGCTCATGGCAGACATACTCCCAGATTCGCTCGACTCCTTCGCCCGATACGCCACAGCCGCAATGAAGTCGGTTCAGGGTTCGGGTTACAGTCCGTGAGGCCGGTCGATGAGCTGGGGGGCGTGCCAAAGACGAAGAACAACAACAAGAGGCCCAACCAGCCTCAACAGCAGCCGACCACCGGGAACAACGCGCCTCAGAAGAAGGTCACGAACAACTCCACGCTCAATGCGATCAGTACCAAGGCAACGCAGGTTGGCCAGCAGGTGCAACAGACCGGCAAGCAGATCGGCCAGCAGGCACAGCAGGGTCTCGACACGGTGAGCGATGTCGGCTCCACCGTGGTGGACAGGGTCGTCGGCTTCGCCGTCGACCACCCTCAGCGAGGAAGTGACCAACATCGGGCACATTGCGATGGCCGCCGACAGTTGGCCGGATTCCCTCCGGGTTTCTTGGTGTTACGGGTTGTGATCCGGCTCCAGTCGTACTAGTGTTCGATCCAGCGTCTTCCCCTTTCGCTCAGCCCGGTCACCCCGGGCACCTTGTCACCGGCCGAAACGGGGGTAGTGATGCACGTAGCCGAAGTCCATCGTCTCGTCGACACGATCGTCGCGGTCGACCAGACCGCCGACGCTTCGATGATCGAGGCCGGCCTCGGTGATGTCGCCCGCCTGCTCGCTTGGGGTCAAGCCCAACAGATGCGCCTCGCCGGCTACGCCCGCAGCGGAACACCATTTCCTGAACAAGCAATCGCTGGTTCCCGGATCGGGATTCCGGCCGCGACGAAACTGTTAGACCGTGCCACCACCAGCAACCTCACCCCCGTGTTGGCCGACGCCGCCGCCGACGGCCACGTCTCGGGCGAACACATCGACGCGGTCACCCGCACCCTCAAATCCGTCCAACCCGAACTCCGCGACGCTCTCGCCGCGAAAGCCGACACACTCACCCCACTCGCGATCTCATCCACCCCCGAACAGTACGCCCGCCAACTCAACATCGAAGCCCGCCAACTCGAACAAGCCGCCGGG
>JANYDH010000206.1 GCA_025359865.1 Actinomycetes bacterium
GGCCGGGCGCGGGCCAGGCGCGGGCCGGGCGTGGGCCGGGCGTGGGCCGGGCGTGGGCCGGGCGTGGGCCGGGCGCGGGCCGGGCGCGGGCCAGGTAGGCCCGGCAGCACCCAGGCCAGCAGGACCCGGCAGGACCAGGTGGGCCGGGCAGGGGTCCTACTCGGCTCCGGGACCTTCGACTCTGCGGCGAGAGCAAAATCGGCGCACGATCACGCTCGTCCTCGCCGTGTTGCGCGACCGGTCAGGATCCGGGCGCGCTGCTGGACGCGCCGGACGATCCAAAGAGTGAGGAATGGCGACACCTATCGTCTCGCGTGTCGACAGAACCTTGAAGCGTGCGCTCACCACGCAGTGGCGGCAACGTGACGATGATCGACGAAGCGCAGGCTCGGGCCGAACGAGATGATCGGTTTCGCTCGCTGCGCGGGCTGGGAATCCTCGATACCGCTCCCGAACCGGCATGGGACGCACTCGTGCGTGCCGCAGCGGCCATCGCTGGTACGCCGATCTCGGTGCTCGATCTACTCGACTCGGATCGCCTCTGGGCAAAGGCCCAATTCGGCATCGACCTCCCCGAGACGGCGGCCGAAGGGAGCTTTTGCAGTCTCACCGTGAGATGCCTCGATGAGCCACTGATCGTGCACGACGCCGCCGTCGACCACCGGTTTGCTGCGCATCCCGACGTCGTCGGCCCACTCGGTCTGCGGTTCTACGCTGGCTTCCCGGTTCGCGATGAAGACGGGGTGGCACTCGGTGCGCTGTGTGTTGCCGACACCGAGCCCCGGCACCTCACCGATGAGCAGACCTCGTGCATTCAGGCCTTGGTCATCACAGCAGAAGAACTGATCCGTCTCAGGCGCGCGATGTTTCATCTCGATGAATCTCGCCAGCGGGCCGCGTTGTTCGAGCGTGGGTTCGAAGCATCGGCGGTCGGAATGCAGGTGTTGAGCACCGATGGCGTCTTCCTACGGGTCAACCAGGCGTTCGCCGACATGGTTGGGCGCAGCGTCGCTGAACTCGTCGGGATGCACTGGTGGGACATTGTCGTCGCCGATGACGGGGTGCGCGATCTGGAACTGGAGCGCCAGCTCGACAGCGGCGAACTGGGCCGAAATACCACCATCAGCCGCTACGCCCGTCCCGACGGTCGCATCGCCTGGGGTTCGGTCAGCGTCGTGCCGGTGATGGACGATGGGAACAGCGAAGGCGTCCACTACTCGCAGGTCACCGATATCACCGGGGCCATCGATGCCAGAGATCGTGCAGTTGCCCTCGCCCAGGCAGTCGCCTTATCAGAGCAACGCCTCGATGCCTTGGTTGGGCCCGCTCCCGACCCGGTGCTGCGGATCGGTGTGAACTTCACGCTCGAAGCGTTGAATCCCGCTGGAGCACGCGCTCTCGGAGTACTCGAGCACGACCTGCTCGGCGGCCCCTTCATGGAGTTGCCGTTGTCGCCTCATGTTCGCGATGCGATTCGTGACCGGGTTGCCACGACGCTGAAAGCCGGCACTGGATCGGTGATCGAACGGTTGTGGTTCCAACCGGTCGGAGCAGAGGGCGGATGGTTTCGCGTCCGGATTCTGCCGGTACTCTCGGTCCACGGCGACCCGATCGCCGTGTATGTCGTGCTCACCGATGTCACCGATGCTGTGGAGACCGAGGACCGACTGGCAGCCCAGGCCTTGATCGACCCGCTCACCGGTGTATCGAATCGGGCTGCGTTGTTCGGTCGGCTCGAGGCGGCGTTAAGCCGACTGTCGAGAGGCGAGTCGAATGGGATCGCCATCGCTGCGATCGATCTCGACCACTTCAAAGCGCTGAACGACACCCACGGTCACCAGGTCGGTGACCGTGCCCTGCAGGCAGTATCCGACACACTGGTCAAACTGGTCCGCGCTCACGACACGGTGGCCCGTCTTGGTGGCGACGAGTTCGTCGTGCTGTTCGACGACGTCGATGAGCAGACGGTCAGAGAGAGCCTCGCCCCACGGCTTGCTGCCGAACTCAGGTCGCTCCCCGTGTGGACCAATGCCGGCAGCGTGTCGATTAGCGGGAGCATCGGGGTGTCATGGGCCGGCAGCGTGCTCGAGGCTCAGGAACTGTTGCTGCGCGCCGACCGCGCGTTGCTCGAAGCAAAAGAACACGGTCGTTCCGGACTGGTCATACTCACCGACGAGAACCGGGTCGATGGACCATTCGGATCGCACTCGATGCTCCTCCTCGATCTCACCGCCGCACTCGACCGCAACCAGTTCCGTCTCGCCTATCAGCCGATTGTCGACACACAACGAACAGTCGTCGCATACGAAGCACTGCTGCGCTGGGACCACCCGGTTCATGGCATGCTGCCACCAGCGGTGTTCATGCCCGCATTGTTCGAGACGGGTATCATCTCCATCGTAGGCGAATGGGTGCTGGCGACGGCCGCTACCGATCTGGCCGAGCGATGGCTCACGCTTGGCGATCGCGTCGAACGATTCCACGTCAACCTCAGCCCCCGCGAGACGACCAACCCGCGTCTGCCAGCATTACTTCGCGAGTTGCTCTCCCAACACGGCATGCCAGGCGAGTTGCTCATCGTCGAACTGACCGAACAGGCATTCTCACGTTCGGTCGTGTCGACCTCGATGCTGTCCGAACTCGCGATCATGGGGATCCCGCTCGCGCTCGACGATTTCGGCACCGGTGCCTCATCGCTTGCACACCTGCGCTATCACAACTTGCACGCGCTGAAGATCGATCGCAGCTTCGTGACGAACCTCGTCGGCGACGAAGGAGACCGGGCGATCCTGTCGGGCACCATCAAAATCGCCCGTGATCTAGGCCTCGACGTGATCGCCGAGGGCGTCGAAACCGAGGACCAGCACGAATGGCTCGCCGCGCACGGCTGTACCCACTTCCAGGGTTGGTTGCACGGCCGCCCCGTGCCGCTACCGGCGCTGAACTGAACTGAACTGAACTTGAACTGAACTTGAACTGAACTGAACTTGAACTGAACAACACGGGCTAATTCACGGCTGACGGCTGCTGGCCGGCCGCAAGACTGTGCACATGACGCATCCGATCTGGCCCCTGTTCGACCTCCGCGTGGTCACACCCCGATTGGAACTACGCGCGATCGACGACGAGATCGGAGCTGAGTTGGCCGCCCTTGCCACACTCGGCATCCATGATCCCGGCTTCATGCCGTTCGCTTTCGAGTGGACCGATGTTGCCCCGCCGCAACTGCAGGTGAACTCGATGCAGCACTACTGGCGACACCGAGCCGAATGGACGCCGACGTCATGGAACTGCACCTTGGGTGTCATCGTCGACGGTGTCGCAGTCGGCAGCACGGGGATGATGTCCAAGAACTTCGCCGTGCTGCGCCAGTTCGAAACCGGTTCCTGGCTCGGCCGGGCGTATCAGGGCCTCGGGATCGGTACCGAGATGCGCGAGGCCACGCTGCAGTTGGGTTTTGTCGGCCTCGACGCGAAGTTGGCGACAACGGCCGCGTACGCAGACAACGGGCCGTCGCTTGGCGTCACCCGGAAGTTGGGTTACGCACCGAACGGCGTTACCCGACGTCTACGGCGCGGCGAGGAGGCAACGATCCACAACTTCACGATGAACCGCGATCACTGGCAGACCAACCTACGGCGCGACGACATCCACATCCATGGCCTCGAGCCATGCCTGGCGCTGTTCGGTGCCCGCCAGGGATGATCAAGAAGTGAGCTTGGCGAGCAGTTCGGCCAACGGCTCACGGAAGTCACGCATCGGCGCGAGACCACCCATCCGCGCGGCCGCGTTGTCGAGCACGCTGTTGGCCGGACGCGGGGCCGGACGCGGTGGATGCAGATCGGCTGTCGAGATGGGATGGACGCGCTCGGGGTCCTCCCCCACCATCGCCGCGATCTCACGAACAAACCCGTACCAACTGCACGGAGTCTGGTTGGTGAGGTGGTACACGCCGCTACGGCAATCGAGTGCCAAGGTGCGCAGCATCGGCGCCAGGTCGGCGGTGAACGTGGGGTGGCCGACCTGGTCTGCCACGAACGACATCGTGGGATGCTCGCGCAGTAGTCGAAGCACCGTCTTGACCATGTTGTTGCCGTATTCGCCGCACACCCACGACGTCCGCACGATCGTCGCGCTCGCGCCCAACATCGCAGCCTCTTGCTCGCCGATCAGTTTCGTCATCCCATACACGCTGGCAGGATTCGTTTCGTCCCATTCGTGATACGGGCGATCGAGCGTTCCATCGAACACGTAGTCGGTGCTGATGTGTACGAGGCGGGCGCCCACACGGTCACATGCCTCTGCCACCCAGCGCACCGCAAGACCGTTCGCAGCGAGGGCCAGATCTGGGTCGCTCTCGCATGCGTCGACAGCGGTCCACGCGGCGCAGTGATACACCACATCCGGCACGAGCGTAGTGATCGCCGCGCGAACTGCATCGCGTGACAAAACGTCGAGCGTCGACCGGTCAACGGCCACCACCTCATCACCGGCTGCTTCGCAGGTCAGCCGGACGTCGGTACCGAGTTGGCCGGCACCTCCGGTGACGAGCACCTTCACAGTGCGGCTCGGGCCTTCAGCGGCTGCCACCATGCCCGGTTGGCCTGGTACCACTCGACGGTTGCAGCTAGGCCGTCGACCAGGTTGTGTTGCGTCTTCCAGCCAAGCGCCGTCACCTTGTCGTGGGTGATCGAATAGCGCCGATCGTGGCCCAGTCGGTCGGCTACCGGCGTGATGAAGCTCTCGTCGCGGCCAGTGAGCTCGAGCAGCCGATACGTGAGTTCTTTGTTCGTGATCTCATTGCCGGCACCGATGTTGTAGATCTCACCGATCGCGCCTTGACGAAGAACCAGATCGGCAGCCGTGTTGTGATCGGCCACATGGATCCAGTCGCGCACGTTGCCACCGTCTCCGTACAACGGCACCTTTTCGCCGTCGAGCAGATTGGTGGTGAACAACGGGATCAGCTTCTCGGGAAACTGGTAGGGACCAAAATTGTTGCTGCACCGGGTGACGAGTACAGGGAGTCCATGTGTCGTGAAATAGCTGAGCGCGATGAGGTCGCTTCCTGCCTTGGCCGCAGAGTACGGCGACCGCGGACCGAGTCGGTCGTCCTCGTTGAACGAGCCGGTTTCAATCGACCCATAGACCTCGTCGGTAGAGATGTGCAGGAACCGCTCGACGCCGACCTGACGGGCCACGTCGCACAGCACGTTGGTGCCGAAACAGTTCGTCCGCACGAACGAGTGGCCGTCTTTGATAGACCGGTCGACGTGGGTCTCGGCCGCGAAGTGGACAACAGCATCGTGGCCGCGCATCGCCGCGAGTACATCGTCCTGATCGCAGATGTCGGCGTGCACGAACCGGCACCGACGGTCGTCGAGTACGTCGCGAATGTTGTCGAGGTTGCCAGCGTACGTGAGCGAGTCGTAGACGGTGATCTCGTCGTCGGTGGTGGCCATGATGTGGCGGACGTAGTTGGAGCCGATGAAACCGGCCCCTCCGGTGACGAACAGTTTCATCGGTTCAGGTCCTCATCGGCCAGTAGGGGCGGCGGCCAACCGGTAGATCGCTACGACGCGGATTCGCCTGATCGCGTTCCGACAGGATCGGATCCGTCACCACCCAATCGGCGTCCACCACCGGATCGTCCCATGCCACACCGAGTTCGTCGGCGGCGTTGTAGTAGCCGTCGACCATGTACGTGATCACCATGTCGGTGACCGCAGCAAAACCATGCGCAACGCCGGGCGGGATGAACACGCCCAAATGGTTCTCGCCGGTGAGGTCGAGTTCGAGCGTGGCCCCGTCGGTGGGGCCGCCCTCACGGAGGTCGTGCAGCACCACTCGCGCGTGCCCGAATGGCACGTACCAGTAATCGGCTTGGTGGAGGTGGTAGTGCAAGCCCACGAGCGCGCCGCGTTGACGGTTGGCGCGGTTGCCCTGCACCATCTCGCGGCCATGTGGAAACCATTCGCGACGGTAGGTCTCGATGAACAGACCGCGCTGATCGCCGTGGATCGACGGTTCGACGATCCATGCGCCGGCGATGGTGTCACTCTCAGAGATGTTGGCCATGATGCTGTTGCTCCCTCGTGCGTTCTGGGGTGATCACTCGACGTCGACCTGGCAATGATCGCCGACCATCAGGCGTAGTGCCCGCGGTCGCACCTGCGTGCGCGACAGCACTGCCTCTTTTCCGATCAGGCTGTCCTCAAGGCGTTGGATGTCGTGAATGCGGCTGCCATCCATGATGACCGAATGCTCGATCTCGCTATGACGCACCTCGCAACCGTTACCGATGGCGCTGAACGGGCCGATGAAGCTGTTTTCGATGACAGTGCCGCGACCGATGACGAGCGGACCACGCAGCGTGGAGTTGACCACGCGAGCGCCTGCTTCGACCACCACCCGACCGTCGATCACCGACCCCTCGTCCACGCTGCCATCGATGCGCGGCTCGATCTTTTCCAGCAGCAGGCGGTTCGCCTCGAGCAGCGGGGTGAGCTTGCCGGTGTCGATCCACCAACCGGTGAGAATCTCCTGACGAACCAGCTTGCCCTGGTCGACAAGCCACTGGATCGCATCGGTGATCTCGAGTTCGCCGCGAGGCGATGGCGCGATCGCGCGAACCGCGTCGAGGATCGTGCGGTCGAACAAGTACACGCCGACGAGCGCCAGATCGGTCGGCGGGTCGGCGGGCTTTTCGACCAGGCGAATCACGTGCCCGGCATCGTCGAGTTCGGCGATGCCGAACCGGTGCGGGTCAGGAACCCGCTTCAGCAAGATCTGCGCGCTGGGGGGATGGGCGCCTGCTCGGGCCCGCTCGAACGCGCTGACGAACGCGCCGAGATCTTGTTCGAGCAGATTGTCGCCGAGATACATCACGAAATCGTCGTCGCCGAGGAAGTCGGCAGCGATGAGCACACAGTGAGCAAGCCCCAGCGGCTCATCTTGGGGGATGAACGTGAAGGTCGCACCCCAACGCGAACCGTCTCCGAGCGCAGCCATCACTTCGTTGCGTGTGTCGCCGACGATGACGCCGATTTCGGTGATCCCGGCCGCCACCATCGCCTCGACGCCGTAGAACAGAATCGGCTTGTTAGCCACCGGCACCAACTGCTTGGCACTGGTGTGGGTGATCGGTCGGAGTCGGGTACCGGCGCCTCCGGCAAGGATCAGGGCTTTCATCGGTTTCGGACTCTCGGTCATGGTCTCTGTTGGCGGAGTTGCTGGTGTGGGCGGAGTTGGTGGAGTTGCTGGTGTGGGCGGTTCGGATGAGATCAGCCGGCGGCGGGCGGCGGCGGACCTTGGCCACCGAAGTACGCCAACACCGCATCGGAACCGGTGCCGAGCAGCAGCACGCTCTTTGCGTCGATGGTGGTTCCCCGCACGGGCAGAGCATACGTGGCGAGACCACCACCGACTGCTGCGCGCAGGGAAGTCGCTGCACCGATCACGTCGAGATCGCCGTCGACAGTGAGTGATGAACTCATGCTGCGGATGAGATCGCCGACAAGGAACGGGTTCTGCTGCAGCCGGGAAAGGGTGGTCGCAAGCGCCGTATCGACGAACTGCCGCTGTCGCTTGGTGCGGCCCAGGTCGGCGGTCCCATCCTCATGCCAGTCACCGTCACGGAACTCCTCATAGTGTCGGCTGCGGGCAAAGGCGAGCGCTTGCACACCGTCGAGCACGAAGCATCCCGGCTCGGTGATGTTCAAGCCCGTGTTCGTGTCGCGTGTCGGGTACAGGAAACAGATCTGCACGCCGCCAATCGCTTCGACCAAGCTCTTGAACCCCGAGAAGTCGATCTCGATGTAATGATGAATCGGGATCCCGAGCTCCTCACGGATCGTGGCCACCAACGCGTCGGGGCCCGCGCTGTACACGCCGTTGATCCGGTTCTGCTTCCCGGTACCAGCGACGGTGACCCAGAGGTCTCGGGGAATCGACAACAGCGAAGCACCGCCGGTGTTGCGGTCCCGGCGCAACACCATGATCGTGTCGCTGCGGCCGCCCTGTACCTCCGCTGTACCGCCGATGCCACCGAAGTCCGGTGAGTTCGGATCACTGTTTGCCCGGCTGTCGGAGCCCACGAGTAGAAAGTTCTCGACGGTGTCGCTGGGCGAGCTCAGCGCACGCGTGACCGCATCGAGACGGTGCACGGTTCCCACCGCGCTCTTCGCCGAAACCAAGACGCCGGCTGCTGTAGCTGCTGCCACCAGAATCGTGAGCACGAGGAACGTACCCACCCGACCGTTGCGCCGGGTGGCCCGACGTCGAGCCGGAAAGGGGTCTGGACCGACGCCAGACACGGCGTTGTCGGGATACACGGTGTGTCAGGCTAACGAGATACCGGCCGGGCAACCCGTCATCGGAATTCCGCCGGCTCAGCAAGGGCCGGCCCGGTTCAGCCGGGTCGGAGGTGCACGACGTCTCCGGTGTCGATGCGGTGGCTGATTGCACACTCGTCGATCACCACGAGTCGCCCGTCGCGATCCACGTCAACCGCACGTCCTAGCGTGACACCTCCGGTTGCCTCGACGCGTACTTGTCGGCCGATGGTCCCCAATGCAGCCCGGTAACGCGGGTAGATGTCGACCGGCAGTTGGTCGTATGCCACCAACAACGCACTCAGTACAGCAGCCGGGGTGGTGACTTCGCCGAGACAGGCAGCGCCGGGAGGCGACCACCCGACGTTGAGTCCGATGCCGACGACCACGTGGTCGAGCCGGCCTCCGACAGCGGCGGTCTGGGCCAGCACACCAGCCAGTTTCGCATCATCCACCAGCAGGTCGTTCGGCCACTTCAGTACCGCCTCTATGCCGGCGACCACACGCACCGCATCGACCGCGGCGAGCGCCAGACGTTGCGTCAGTTCGTGCACATCGGCGGGCACATCGCGAAACAACAGAGATGCGAGGAGGTTCGCACCGGGCGGCGCTTCCCAGGTGCGATCCAGTCGACCGCGCCCGGCCGTCTGGTGCGCAGCGACGAGCACACTGCGATCTGGAGCACCTGCGGACGCCGACACAAGCAGGTCGGTGTTGGTGCTGCCGGTCTCTGCGACCGACCTGACGTGCCATCCGGGAGGCCAGTGAGGCGCAGGTAAATCAGGCTGTGGGTCACGCGAGGTGGCATTGGAGGTGCTCATCGTGCAACATTGTGGCTCGTGCTTCAGAAGATACTCATCGCCAACCGAGGCGAAATCGCCGTTCGGGTCATCCGCGCCGCTCGCGAACTCGGTATTTCCACCGTCGCGGTCTATAGCGAACTCGATCGCAATGCCATGCATGTGCGCATGGCCGACGAGGCGTACGCGCTCGGCGGGCAAACCGCCGCCGAGAGCTACCTCAACACCGATGCGATCCTGCATGCGATCGAACAGAGCGGCGCCGACGGGGTGCATCCGGGGTACGGGTTCTTCTCCGAGAACGCCGACTTTGCGCGGGCGATCATCGCAAAGGGTGTGGCCTTCATCGGTCCGCCACCCGAAGCGATCGACGAAATGGGCGACAAGGTCAG
Source organism: Actinomycetes bacterium (assembly GCA_025359865.1). GTDB lineage: Bacteria > Actinomycetota > Acidimicrobiia > Acidimicrobiales > Ilumatobacteraceae > VFMC01. The sequence goes on from JANYDH010000206.1 coordinate 9,526, forward strand.
CTCTCGAAAGGCCGCGCTGCGCGGCGGCGCGCCGATCGTGCCGGGCACCACCGAGTTCATCACGTCGGCCGACGAGATTCTGGCATTCGGCAACGAACACGGTTGGCCGCTGGTGATCAAAGCCGCGTACGGCGGTGGCGGCCGTGGCATGAAAGTGATCCGCTCCGGCGCCGAAGTTCACGATGCGATGGACAGCGCAAAGCGTGAGGCCAAGGCGTTCTTCGGTCGCGACGAGATCTACATCGAGCGCTACCTCACCTGGCCGCGGCACGTGGAAGTACAAATCGTGGGCGACCAGCATGGTGATGTGGTGTGGGTCAGCAGCCGCGACTGCTCTGCGCAGCGCCGTCATCAAAAGCTCATCGAAGAGGCGCCCGCCACCCACATGGCCCCGGGTACCGAGGAGGCAATGGGCGAGGCGGCCATCAAAGCGGCCAAGGCTGTCGGCTATTACAACGCCGGCACCGTCGAGTTCATCTATCAAGACGACGAGTTCTTCTTCCTCGAGATGAACACCCGCCTCCAGGTGGAGCACCCCGTCACCGAAGTCATTACCGACATCGATCTTGTCGAGTGGCAGATCCGGGTGGCCAGCGGCGAACCGCTGCCGATGACCCAGGCCGAGGTCACGGCCCGTCGCTATGGACACGCCATCGAGATCCGGATCAACGCGGAGAATCCGGCCGGCGGCAAGTTCCTGCCGTCGCCCGGCCAGATCACCAAGCTCGTGCCACCGGATGGTTTCGGTGTCCGGTTCGACGGTGGCTACGAGACCGGCGACACCGTCAGCCAGTACTACGACAACCTCGTCGGCAAGGTGATCGTGTGGGGAAAGGACCGCCCGACGGCAATCGCCAGAACGATCCGTGCGCTCGAGGAAATGGTGATCGAAGGTGTCGCTACCACCATTCCTGCCGATCTCGCGATTCTCCGGCACCCCGACTTCCAGGCGATGGAGCATTCGACGAAATGGGTGGAAGAGCGCCTCGACCTGACGGGCATCGAGACCACGAAGCCCGTTGCGCGCGCCGACGACGACGCTCCGCTCATCCAACGCAACACCACCGTCGAAGTCAACGGCAAGCGGTTCGATGTCAAGATGTGGGTCCCCGAGGCCACCGTGGCGATGGCCAGCGCGTCCACGGGTGCCAAGAAGCCCGCCCGGGCCGCCAGTAGCAGTGGAGCAACCGTCGGTGGGTCCGGAAACGTCGAAGTCCCGATGCAGGGCACCATCGTGAAGGTATTGGTCGAAGTCGGTCAGGCCGTCGAGGTCGGCCAAGCCGTTGTCGTGCTCGAGGCGATGAAGATGGAGAACCAGATCACCGCCGAGATGTCTGGCACCGTGAAAGAAGTCAAGGTGAAGACCGGTGACACGGTTGGCGCTGGCGATGTGGTCGTCGTCATCGCCTGAAAGCGGGCGACCAGCTGGAGTCGCGTCGACCTATCGTCGCAGGCGACTGGTAGGTCGACGCGACTCGGATTCCTGGCGGGCTACTCGGCGGCTTCGGCTTCGGCTAGGGCTACTCGGCGGCTTCGGCTAGGGCTTCGGCAAGCGCTGGGTGAACGAGCAGGCTCTCGACGATGTCGGTGACCTTCAAATTCGCTGTGACCGCGAGAGCGATCACGCTGATCAGTTCGGCGGCGTGGCGGCCGACGATCGACCCCCCGAGCACAACACCGGTGGCCGGATCGCTGATGATCTTCACGAATCCACGCGTGTCGTCGTTGATGAGCGCCTTGGGTGTGCCGCTGAACGGCACTTTCGTCACCCGGATCTTTCGCCCAACTGCGAATGCCTCGGCCTCGGCCAGACCGACATCGGCGATCTCGGGCTCGGTGAAGATCGCACTCGCCGCCTTGTCGTAGTCGAGATGGCGGTGGGCCACCTTCTGCAACCCCATCACGTGCTCGGCAACCTTGCGACCCTGCATGCTGGCCACGCTGGAGAGCGGTAACTTGCCGCTTACATCGCCGGCGGCGTAGATGTGCGTCAGGTTGCTCTGGCAGTGCCGATTGATCGTGACGTACCCACCGCGGTCAAGCACGACACCGGCCTCCTCGAGGCCGAGCCCGTCGGTGTTGGGCACCGAGCCGATCGCCAACACGGCATGCGAACTGTGTACGACGCGTCCATCGTCGCAACGCACGATCACCTCGTCGCCAGTGCCGGCACTAGCGCCAGGGTCATCGCTGTCACCGGTTGCGACCCGCTCGATCGAAATCGCCCGCGCCCCCTTGAGCAGACTCACCCCACGATTCAGGAAATCGGCTTCGAGTACTGCCGCCACCTCGGGGTCTTTACTGGGCAGCACCTGCTGACGGCTCACGACGAGCGTGACCTTGGCACCGAACGACGCGAACATGTGCACGAACTCGACGCCGGTGACGCCTGATCCGACGACGGTGACACTGGCCGGAAACACCTTGGGGGGATAGCAGTCGCGGGTGACGAGGATCCGTTCGCCATCGGGATGGCACCACTCGGGAATCCGGGGGCGCGAGCCGGTGGAGATGAGCACAGCGTCGGGCCGCAGGGTTCGCACACCATCTGCGGTGACCACTTCGACCTCATGGGGTCCGAGCAGCCGAGCGCTGCCGTGCAACATCTCGACACCTTGGCTCTCCAGCAGCCGAGTGGTTCCATGCTGGAGCCGGTCTTGGATGCTCCGAATGCGGCTGGTGAGTGCGTCGACGTCAACCTCGGCCGGTGCCTGCTCAAGGCCCATCCCATGGAGCCGACGCGTGAAGCTCATCGCACCCCCGGTGGCGATCATCGCTTTCGAAGGAATGCAGTCCCACAGGTGCGCAGCACCACCGACGACATCACGTTCGACGACGGTGACCTGGGCACCGAGCCGGGCGGCGTAGGTGGCTGCCGTGTTGCCCGCCGGCCCACCGCCGATGATCACGAACCGAGTTGTCACGTCGGCAGGCTAGCCGTCGCCGTCCTGCCCGACGGCCCATCCGTCGTTCGCGAACATCGTGGCCCGCTGGGTTGGAGCGGCACCTACCGATTGCGTCGCTCCGCCGGGCAGGTTCGGACAGTACCTTGACGGGTATTGGAAGCCGTTACGCGGTTCGCCGACCCATTCGAAATGCATCCCATCAAGGCTGGAGAAATTGCCTCCCCAGGCAAACCCGTGCTTGCGGAAGATCCGCACGATGCCACAATCCATTTTCGGTACCCGACCCTGCGCGTTGGTGACCGTGTTCATGTCGATCGGCTGCCCCCAACTGTGCCGACTGAGGAACCCGAGATGGCCACTGACCCGATTCAAGCGCGGGTAGAAGCAACCGCCGAAGGCGTTGGTGTTCGACACGTCGATCCCCCCGGCCAGACCGGCCGCTGCCACTTCAGTAAGTGCCGCCTGGAGGTCGGCGACGATGACTGCGTTGCAGTTCGCCTTCACGCCGACGTCTCGAAACCGGACGTACATGATGTGATCGGCCGTCCATTGCGGGTCGATCGCCACGCCCGCCGTGGTGAGCTGGTAGGCAAACTCGCCGAGTACGGCCTTCGTCTCGGACAACCCGATGGTCGCATCGGGATCGGGCGACCACCACGAGCGACGGATCCGGACTCGAACTCCCTCGAACTCCTCGGCGTCGACGAGACCCTCCGCTCGGAGCGCAGCCTCGAGGCGGTCGCGGTCGAACGCTGCGTACACCAAGACGCTGGTGAGCTGAACTTTGCCGAGCAGGTCGGCCTCTTCAGGCGACATCACGATCTCGGTGCCACCCACCACTGTGTCGTCGGCGATGAGACCGATCGTGAACGAGACCACGCTGCCGTCAACGGCGACGAGGTCGACCACGTCGCCCTCGAGCGCTCCGCGTAGATCGGCGGTCCTGCGACCCATCACGACCTGGCCCTCAGCAACCGCCGATGCCACCTGCGGACTCATCACGACGGTGAGCGCTTCGCCAGGAAGCGCCGTCGTGCTCATCGGAAACTGCCATCTGCCAGTTCCCGCGCCTGCGATTTGAACGAAGCGATCTGCACGACGCAACGCGGTCATCCCGACGCTGAAGCCTCTCGCTGGAGCGGTCTTTGCACCGGCAACTGCTGCTGCTCGCTCGGTGGCGGCGATCACGGAAGTACCCACCGTGCCCACTTGTGACACTGACACCAGATCATGCCGTGACGGAATCACGACGCGCACGGCGACGCCGGTAGCGGTTGCAGCGGTATCGACAAACGTAACCGGCTCCTCGGCTGCACCAGGTGTGACAGTGAGAATCAACAAGATGCACGCCAGAGCCGCAGTTCGGCGACGAAGCATTCGTGGGTAGACCACAGGTGTACGGATCCTCCACAGGCAGGGCGTGGGATCCCACGCAATCGAATCCACCCGGGAGCAACGCTACCAGTGCCAAATTCCCTACCGGCGGCATGACTCGACCAGATACCGTCATGGCACTGTGAACGACCATGCCACCGGGAACGACGGACAGCCCGACTCAACCCTGCCGCACTCTGGCGAACCCGACGAGCAGTACACCGGTAGCGGGCTCATCGTCGAAAAGGCGAAGCGTCTTGCCAAGATCGATGCCACTCGGGCGGCAGGCACCGAGCCATACCCCTACCGGTTCGACCGCAGCCACACCCTGGCCGAGATTCGCGACGAGCACGCGGCGTTGGCACCAGGCACCGAGCTGAGCGACCGTGTCGACGTTGCCGGCCGCGTGATGCTGTTACGTGACTCGGGCAAGTTGATCTTCGCCACCCTGCGCGACCGCGGCGGTGACATCCAATTGTTCGTCTCGAAAGCTGTCATCGGTGATGCGGGGTTCGGGGCAGTGCAAAACCTCGACCTCGGCGATTGGGTCGGGGTGTCGGGCACGGTGATGACCACCCGCAAGGGTGAACTCAGCGTCAAGGTCGACAACTTGCAGTTGCTCTCGAAGGCGATCCGGCCGTTGCCCGACAAGTGGCACGGTCTCACCGACACCGACACGCGTTTTCGTCAACGCTATGCCGACCTGATCGTCAACGCCGAGGCTCGCCGTACGTTCGAGATCCGCCACGCCATCATCGCCAGCTTCCGCCGCACGCTGCACGAGACGGGGTTCATCGAGGTGGAAACCCCGGTGCTGCATGTCGAGGCCGGTGGTGCACATGCGCGTCCGTTCGTCACCCACCACAACGCACTCGACATGCAGATGTTTTTGCGCATCGCCCTCGAACTGCACCTCAAGCGACTCATCGTCGCAGGAATGGAGCGTGTGTTCGAGATCGGCCGCGTGTTCCGCAACGAAGGCATCAGTACGCGCCACAACCCGGAGTTCACGATGATGGAGCTGTATCAGGCGTTCGCCGATCACACCGAGATGATCGACATCACCGAGCGGCTCATCACCGCCGCTGCACTCGACTCCACAGGAACGTCGGTGGTTACCATTTTCGGCCCACAGGAACACACCGAAACCGTCGATCTGGCGCTGCCGTGGCGCCGTGCGCGCATGATCGATCTCGTTCACGATGCAATCGGCCAAGACGTGCACCCCTCACAATCCGTCGAACATCTCCGTGGCGTTGCGTCGGCGCACGGTGTGTCTTGCGCCCCACGCTGGGGACCGGGCAAGATCATCGAGGAGTTGTTCGAGGCCACCGTCGAGCACACCCTCATCGCCCCGACGTTCGTCACCGGGCATCCGGTCGAGATCTCACCGCTGGCTCGCACCGACCGCTACGACCCGTTCCTCACCGAACGGTTCGAGCTGTTCATCGGCGGGCGCGAGTATGCCAACGGCTATAGCGAGCTGAACGATCCCGTCGAGCAGCGCGTTCGGTTCCAAGATGAACAGACGGCGAAGGACGCCGGCGATGATGAAGCGACCGGGGTCGATGAGGACTACCTACGCGCGCTTGAATACGGCATGCCCCCGACGGGCGGACTGGGCATCGGCATGGATCGCGTGGCGATGCTCATCGCCGGCGTGCACTCCATCAAAGAAGTCATCCTGTTCCCCACCTTGCGCCACGAAGTACTGTGAGCCACCGATGACCACTGCATGGGGGCGCGGGCTACTCACCCAAACCGGCGAAGGCACGGTGCTCGACACCTGGTACCACGACCTCGGACTCGGCGAGCTCGCAGGCGCAGACCTAGGCCCCGGCATCGTCACAGCGGCGACCGACGACCTGGCCGCCGCCGTGCGACACGACCCGGTGAGGGGCGTCGACGTCTGCGCGATCTCACTCGAGATCGACACCGATGCCGCCCCGGAGAGCGCACCCGATGTCTACCTCCGCCTCCATCTGCTCTCGCACCGACTGGTTCGGCCGAGAACGATCAACCTTGAGGGTGCGTTTGGGCTGTTGAGCAACGTGGCGTGGACAAACCTCGGCCCGGTCGCGGTCGACCAGGTCGACACCGTCCGGCTTCGAGTGCGCGTCTCCGGCGCAGTACTCACCGTCCACGGGCTCGACAAGTTCCCGCGGATGACCGACTACGTGGTGCCGTCAGGCGTCCGTATCGCCAATGCCGACCGTGTGCGACTCGGCGCACACCTCGCGTCGGGAACCACGGTGATGCACGAGGGCTTTGTCAACTTCAACGCTGGCACGCTCGGTACGTCAATGGTCGAAGGACGGATCTCGCAAGGAGTGATCGTCGGCGACGGTTCCGACATCGGCGGCGGTGCCTCCACACAGGGCACGTTGTCGGGCGGCGGCAAAGAGCAGATCACGATCGGCGAGCGCTGTCTGCTCGGCGCCGAAGCAGGCATCGGCATCAGCCTCGGCGACGAATGTGTGGTCGAGGCCGGGCTGTACGTCACGGCCGGCACGATGGTCAAACTGCCCGATGGCGAAGTCGTCAAGGCCCGCCAGCTCAGTGGTGCCGGCGGGCTGCTGTACCGGCGCAACAGCCAGACCGGCGCCGTCGAAGCACTGCCGCGGTCAGTGAAGTGGGAGGGCCTCAACAGCATCCTCCATCACAACGACTGACGCCGTCGGGGCGGGTCGGGGTCGGGGTTCGGCTGGGTCGGGTCAGCAACCGCTGGCTAGCTTCGCGCTCATGAGCGATCTCGGGTTCGACGGCAAAGTAGCAATCATCACGGGTGCCGGAGGTGGGCTCGGCAGACAGCATGCACTGCTTCTCGCGTCTCGCGGGGCGCTCCTCGTGATCAACGACCTCGGAGGTGCCGTCGATGGCACGGGCAGCGACAAGGGCGCGGCCGAGCGCGTCGTCGACGAGATCAAGGCCGCCGGCGGCGAGGCGGTCGCTAACACCAGCAGCGTGTCGACACCGCAAGGTGGTGCCGAAATCGTGCAAACGGCGATCGATGCATACGGTCGAGTCGACATCGTCATCAACAACGCCGGCATCTTGCGCGACAAGGCGTTCCACAACATGGGGCCGGATCTCGTCAACCCGGTACTCGACGTGCATCTGAAGGGTGCCTTCCATGTCACCCAACCGGCGTGGGTCCACATGCGCGAGCAGGGCTACGGCCGCATCATCTCCACCTCGTCGGCGGCCGGTGTCTTCGGCAACTTCGGCCAGGCCAATTACGGCGCCGCCAAAATGGGTCTCGTCGGATTTACCCGCGTGCTCGCCATCGAGGGCGCCAAGTACAACATCAAAGCCAACGTCATCGCCCCCCTCGCTCTCACCCGGATGACCGAGAACCTGATGGGCGCGTTCGGTGACAAGCTCGATCCGGGTCTCGTTTCACCGATCGTCACCTACCTCGCCCACGAAGACTGCCCTGTCAGCGGGCAGCTGTTCTCCGTCGGCGGTGGCCGGGTCGCCCAGGTCTTCATTGCCGAGACACAGGGATACTTCAAGGCCGACCTGCAGCCTGAAGACCTGCGCGATAACTGGGCCACGGTGACCGACCGCAACGGCTACGGCGTACCGAGCAACCTCGCCGAAGAGACAGCGATGTTCCTACCGTTCTTCAGCTGAGATCGCTGCGGCACTCCGTTCGAACATCACGGCACCCGCGCACGCGGTGAACACCCAGGCAACTCCCAACACCCCGCTCCACGTCATCAGTGCCATTGCGACGCCGATCGGACCGAATCCTTGCCACCCTTTCAACAGCGCAGGAAACACGAGACGTACAGCAAAGCGGAGCACCGTCGCCTCGATCACCAGGCCGGCCATGCCCGCATGCATCAGGTCTTTCCATCCCCTGATTCGCTCGCGCACGAGCAGCACCGGGCTGAGCGCCCAGAAGATGAACGGTACCCCGAACGACACGAGCACGAACACGATCCGCGGCACGTGTTGGCCACGTAGCGCGCCCACACGCTGGGTGAGAGCGGTGGCCACGAGATACGTGACGAACCAGGTCGCTCCACGCCACAGTTGGTGCCAGAACGGAAACGATGGCCGCCGCCACGCCAGCGAGAACATCCGCGCTACGGTGAGCGACATCGGGATCCCCCACAGCAGAAAGGTCGTTAGTCCGGCCAACGTCCACACGGACTTGAGACTTGCCGCCGACCCGAACGCCGAGCGGACTACCGCGTCGAGCGGTGGCCTGACGCCGAGTTGACGGATGAAGATCTCGCCAACACTGGCACCGCTGCTGAAACCCTTGAGATAGCTGAAACCGATCAGCACGAGTGGAATCACGGTGGTGAACAGCTCGATCGCAAGCAGGCCTCCGAGATCGAGTCCGCCGATCTCGAAGAACCGCTTCGTGACCGCGACCGGTAAACCGGTGTGTGGCCCGGACTCCAGTCCGCCGACTTTGTCGGTGAGGCGCTGCCGTAACGTCTGCCCATTGGAATCCTGCGCCATTGCACGAGCCTCGCGCATCCGTCGGCCGCCATCGACTTTTCTCCGTCGGCGCGCTCCGAGGTGACCGAGCGGCATCGATCTGCCTATGGTCGTGAGCCGTGAACGAGATCTCGGTTGACGATTTTCAGACAAGCGCCCGCGAGTGGCTCGTCGCGAACCGGACTGCGGCACCTCGCGACTATGGCGCGATCTGCCCGCCCGATCTCATCACCAAGGGCATCAGTTGGCAGCAACAGATCGAGTCCGCCGGCTATGCCGGTATCCACTGGCCGACCCAGTTCGGTGGGCGCGGGTTGACGCCGCAGCACAACGCTGCATGGATGCTCGAATGCGCCCTTGCCGGCGTCCCACCGTTTCTCAACATGGTCGGTCTCGTTTTGGCCGGTGGCGCTCTCCAGCGATTCGGAACCGATGCCCAACAACATGAACACCTCCACGCGACGCTGCGCGCGGAGCGGGTGTGGTGCCAACTGTTCAGCGAGCCGGGAGCCGGCAGCGACCTGGGCGGGCTGTCTACCAAGGCCGAGCGCGATGGCGACGACTTCGCGGTCAACGGTCAGAAGGTGTGGTGTAGCGGAGGTCGCTACAGCGACTGGGGCATCCTGATGGCCCGTACCGACCCCGAGGCCAAAAAGCATGACGGCATCTCGTTCTTCCTCTGCCCGATGGATCTGCCCGGCATCGAGATCCGCCCGCTGAAGCAGATGACCGGTGAGGCAGAGTTCGACGAGGTGTTCTTCACCGATGTCCACCTCCCCGCTCGCCAGTTGCTCGGCCCGATTCATGGCGGATGGGGAGTCGGTATGGCCGTGCTCACCAGCGAACGTGGCCACATCGGAACCAGCATCATCGGGTTGGAACGACGCCTCGAATCGATGACCGGGCTGGCAGAAGGACGGGAGTTGAACGCCGTCGAACGCCAACGCTTGACAGCGCTCATCAGCCGGGGCTCGTCATACAAGGCGATGGCGCAACGCCAGGGGCCAATCGCTTCCACCGCTGCCTCGCTGATGAAGCTTGGAATCACCGAAATGATGTTCGCGACCGCGATGCTCCGTGGCGATCTCGCCGGCGTCGACGCAACGCTGGAGAGCCCCGAGGCGTTCGGCATGCTTGCAGCACCGGGAGGCCGCATCGCGGGCGGAACCAGCCAGGTGCAACGGAACATCATCGGCGAACGACTGCTCGGCCTGGCGCGCGAACCCAGGCCGTGACCAGCACAATGGTGGAGGACAACAGGCCGCGCTCCGGCGCACCGAGGGATGGATCATGAAAGAACCGAATCCGAAAGACCTCGACCGCATCGATGAAGCGAATCCCAGTAGTGACCGTCGGCCGACTTCCGCGCTGATCGGGTTCGCGACCGTGGCGGTGATCACCACCACGTTCGTGTTGCAGAACCGAGACCGCACCCTGATCCACTTCCTGTGGTTCGACGTCCGTGCCCGCACATGGGCCGCGATCGCTGTTGCGATCGTGCTCGGCGCGGCCCTCGACAGACTGTTCCTGGCGTTCTGGAGGCGCAGAAAGGCGCGCCGTGCAGCAGGCTGACCCGCTACCCGAACGTCCACGATGGCCGCACAAGACGGTGCACTCGGCCGACGGCGTAGAGATCGCCGTCCATGACCTGGGCGGTATGGGGCCTGAGTTACTCTTTTCGCACGCAACCGGCTTCCACGGTCGGTGCTACTTGCCGGTCGCGCACGCACTTCGCGACCGTTTCCACAGCGTCGCGCTCGACTATCGCGGGCACGGTGACACCGCGTTACCCCACGGCCATCTCGTCGAGTGGGACAAGTACGGCGACGATGCCATGGCAGTGGCGCGCTCCCTCGACACTCCGGTACTGGCCTTCGGGCATTCAATGGGTGGCGCCAGCTTGTTGATGGCCGCACATCGTGACCCGACGCTGTTCAGCCGACTCGTGCTCTTCGAGCCGATCGTGATGCCTCCCGAGGGCCTCCGCGGCGACGGTTCGCCAAGCCCGATGGTCACCGGTGCCAGGCGCCGCAGGTCCACGTTTGCCAGCATCGACGCAGCAATCGCGAACTATGCAAGTAAGCCTCCACTCATGTCGTTCACGCCTGCAGCACTCGATGCCTACGTGCGGTTCGGCTTCCGGCCCGACGCCCACGGCCATGTCCACATCAAGTGCCGCCCTGAAACCGAGGCCGCCACGTTCGAAACATCCGGCGCGCACGACACCTGGGACGTTCTCCCCGAGATCACCATTGCGGTGCTCGTGGTGGCGGGCGTGGTCGAGCCGATGCAGCCATCGTCGATTGCCGCACTGGTCGCAGATCGGCTGGCCAACGCGACCTACCTTCAGCTCGACGATCTCGATCACTTCGGGCCGATGACGCATCCAGACCGTGTCGCGGAGTTGATCGCCGACTTTCTCCTCGCTTCGTAGACTCAGCGTGTGAGCTACCCGGTCCCGAACAGCCTGTCCCCCAGCCGGGTCGGGGCGTTCACGTCGTGCCCGATGGCGTTCCGATTCTCCAGCATCGAACGACTTCCCGAGCCGCCGAGCGTCGCGGCCACGAAGGGCTCGCTGGTTCACCGAGCCCTCGAACTGTTGTACACGTACCCGACCTCGGAGCGCACCGAGGGCTCGGCCAGAGTTGCGCTCGATCAGGCTGAGACCGAATACCGCAGCGATCCCGAGTTCACGTTGTTGTTCCTCGACTCCGCCGCCGACCGTGCGTTCTTCGACGATGCTTGGACGCTCGTGCAGAGCTACTTCCGGATGGAAGACCCGACTACCGTGCGCGACATCGGCCTGGAGCTGCGACTCGAGGCACCCGTCGCGGGACTTACCCTACGCGGCATCATCGATCGACTCGACCTCGATGATCAGGGCGGACTGGTCGTCAACGACTACAAAACCGGCCGAGCGCCGAGCCCGCAGTACCAACAAAAGAGTCTCAGCGGAGTGCATTTCTACTCGTTCCTGTGCGAATCTGTCCTTGGTCGCACCCCGGTGTCGATTCGATTGCTGTATCTCCGCGGCGGTGACATCATCACCGCGACTCCTACCGAGCAATCGGTGCGATTCATCACCACCCGCGCCACAGCGGTATGGAAAGCCATCGAGAAGGCGTGTGTCACCGGCGAGTTCCGACCGAACCAAGGGCCGTTGTGCAACTCGTGCTCGTTTCGGGCTTGGTGTCCGGCATTCGGTGGCGACCCAGCCCGCGCGGCAATCGAGGCGCCGCTCGCTCTTGCACGTCTTGGCGCAGGTGAATGAGCCACGAGTGAAAGCCGCCATCGCCGCTTGGGCAGGCCGGTTCGATCGTCGGGTCGATGCATCACTCGAGCCGCTGCGCGCTCGCGCGTCGATCGGCTCGGTGTTTCGGTTCGCCAGTCGGGCCGGCGACTTCAGCATGATCTGGATCACGATCGGGCTGTTCATCGGACTGGTGATCGACCGCCACCTCGGCCACACCGCATGGTTCAGTGCGTTCATCGGTGCCGAGAGCGTGTTCGTCAACCAGGGCGTCAAACGGCTGTTTCGCCGCACGCGTCCGACAACCACCGGCGATGCTCGGTATCAGGTGCGCAAGCCGCGCACATCCAGCTTTCCGAGTGGACACGCAACATCGGGATTCTTTGCCGCCACGTTGCTCACCGCGTGGATGGGATGGCCTGGCGCCCCGCTGTGGTTCTTCATCGCTGTCGTGGTGGCGAGCAGCCGCGCGTTCATTCGCATTCACCACGCATCCGATGTGGTCGCGGGCGCGGCATTCGGGCTCACGGTAGGTTTGTGTTCCGTTGCCGCCGGAGGCGCGCACCTGCTCACTCGGTGATACACATCTCCGCGGTCGAGCAGCGCCGAGTAGCCTTGCTCGTCCTATGGCCGAACTGCTGCGATCAGACCGCAAGATGAGCGACGCCGAGGGTCTGATGTGGCGCCTCGAGAAGGATCCTCATCTGTCCAGCACGTTCGCCAACGTCACGGTCCTCGACAAGGCCCCCAACTTCAACCAACTCCTGCAACGGATGGATCGCGCCACCCACGTCTTCGAGCGCCTCCGTCAGCGTGTGCAATCCGTGCCCGTCAACCTCTCTGCGCCGATGTGGGTCGATGACGTCAACTTCGACATCCACTACCACGTCCGCCGACTCGCGCTCCCCAAGCCCGGTTCGATGCGCCAATTGCTCGATCTGGCCAGCCTCATCGCGTGCGACCCGTTCGAACGCACGCGGCCGTTGTGGCAGTTCACGGTGGTCGAAGGGCTCCGAGGAGGAAAGGCTGCCCTCATCGAGAAACTCCACCACACGATCATCGATGGCGAGGGCAGCGTGATGCTCAGCCTGCAGTTCCTCGACTTTGCCCGCGACGCTCCCGAGCCGCCTCCGATCGACCCGACACTGAACGACGGCGCAACCCATCCGCCGACTGCGCCGTCCAATCAAGACGTGCTGCGCGATCTCTTCAGCGGCAGCCTGCGGATGCCGCTCGGCCTACTACGGCAAGTGAAGGAGCTTCTGGCTGATCCGACCGGAATCCCCATGGCGGGCAGTGCGGCGGCCGACACCATTCGCGGCGTGCTGAACCAACTCGGCGACACCGAACAAGCGAAATCGCCATTGTGGTCAGCCCGGTCGCTACAACGACAGATGGAGGTGTTGCGCGCCCCGTTCGACGAGACACGTGCGGCAGCCAAACGCCTTGGGGGCACCCTCAACACTGCCTTCCTCACTGCTGCCGCTGAAGCAGCTGGCCGGTACCACGAACGGTCGGGTCACCCGATCGATCAACTTCGGGCCAGCATGGCCATCAGCACACGCACCGACTCGTCCGGAACGAACGCGTTCTCGCTGTCGAAGATGATGGTACCGACCGGTCCGATGTCGATCGCCGAACGTTTCTCCGCGATCCAGGCCATCACCGCAGCCGCGAGGGATTCGTCGCCGAGCGCGTCACTCGAGACCCTTGCTGCGGTAGCCGCGACACTGCCCACGTCGCTTGTCACCCGGCTTGCCCGCCAGCAGGCTCACACCATCGACTTTGCCACCTCGAACGTGAAGGGTTCACCGATCCCGATGTATGTCGCCGGTGCGCAACTGTTGGAGAACTATCCCGTCGGGCCGCTGGCCGGTGTGGCGTTCAACCTGACGCTGTTGTCGTACAACCACAGCCTGGATATGGGCGTCAACCTGGACCGCGCTGCGGTGACCGACCCCGATCTGCTGCGAACCTGCCTCGAGCAGGCCTTTGCCGACCTACTGCGGGCCTGACCGGCTACACGTTGGCTCAGTGGGCAGCGTGGGCCGGCATGGTGAGCAACGTACGGACGTCGAGCAGCATGTTGGTGACCTCACCTGTCGACACCAACTCGCGGCTCATCATCTGCGACAACGCCTTGTCGATCACGGACAGGGCCTCGCTGATGACGGCTTCGTTGGTCTCGGTCATGAGTCTCTCCCTTGCGTTGTTTCGGGTGTAGTTCGTCTTGAACGGTGGCGTCCAAGCTGCCGGGCCTGACCGTAGCGGAATCGCCGAGCCCAACACTGGCATCGTATCGTGAACACCACGTACGACGGTCGTGGGACCTACCATCGTGTGCATGGATCTAGCAGGAAAAAATGTGGTGGTCACCGGCGCAGCGGGTGGCATCGGCAAAGCACTGGCGCAGCGCTTCCACGCTGCGGGGGCCACGGTGGTGGTGGCCGATCTTGACGGTGACGGCGCCACCGCAACCGCTGCGGGCTTGCTCGATGCGCGCCCCGCCAGTGCGCTGGGAATACATGCCGATGTCGGTACCGAAGCGGGCAACGTGACGTTGATCGAGATGGCCGAAACCCGGTTCGGCCCGATCGACTTGTTCTTTGCGAACGCAGGGGTTGGCATCGGTACCGATCTCGACACATCCGAAGCCGTGTGGGACACCGCGTTCAACGTGAACACCCATGCTCACCGGTGGGCTGCCAAGCACCTGGTGCCAGGCTGGGTGGCCCGAGGCGAAGGATACTTCTGCTCCACTGCCTCGGCAGCGGGCCTCCTCAGCCAGATCGGCTCAGCACCGTATTCGATGACGAAGCACGCCGCGGTGAGCTTTGCCGAATGGCTGAGCATCACCTACGGCGACCGCGGCATCAAGGTCAGTTGCCTCTGCCCGCAGGGGGTCAACACGAACATGCTCAACGCCGGTGATGCGCTCGGAATGCCGTCCAACAACGTCGTGCGGGCTTCGGGCAGGGTGCTGGAACCGGCCGAGGTGGCTGAGGTGGTGCTTGCGGCCATTGCCGCTGAGCAGTTCCTGATCTTGCCGCATCCCGAGGTGCTCACATTCTTACAACGCAAGACCGGTGACTACGACCGATGGCTGTCGGGAATGCGCCGCCTGCAGGCACGCATGCAGGGGAACTGATCCGGTGACCGATCCTGAGGTGCTCGAACGCCTCGGTATGCGCTCCGGCGAACCGGTTCGATTCCGGCGCAACGGCACCGGCCGTTATACTCGCGGTTTGGTCTCGGGGGTGTCAGCCGACGGTTGCATCACCCTGTACGACATCGACGGTGCGATCCGCAACGTGCGACCGACAACGGTCGAAGTGCGCCGGCCGGGTAAGTCCGGCCGCCTGCGGTGGACGGTGCTCAGCGATGTGGCCATCACCTGGGAACAGTTGGGGTTGTGGTGAGCCGCATACTCAGGCTGCTGTGTTGTTCGACGACCCTGCTTTTCGCTGCCGGCAGCACGAGCGGCACCGTCCACGCTGATGGGAAGTCGTTCACGCTGGTATCTCTCGACACCACCGCCGACGTCCGCGCCGACGGGTCGATGGCCGTTACCGAGATGGTCACATACGACTTCAGCGGTGGGCCGTTCACCGTTGGCATTCGGAGCTTCGAGCGCAATCTCAACGATGTCACCAGCTTCGCAGCGGCCGACAGTGACGGACCATTGGCGGTCACCTCACCGTCGAACTCCATCAGCGGGCAATGGGAGTGGGCCCTGCGTGGCCCAGTCACCGATCAGCAGAGCACGTTCACAGTCACATACCTCGTCCGCAACGTGGTCGTGTTCGGTAGCGATGTAGCCGACCTCAATTGGCAGTTCATCGGCACCGAGCACCCGTTGATCGGGCGGATGTCCATCGCGGTAGAACTGCCGGGCACAGCCGATGCAGCGCTACCGACCACACTTGATACCGACACGAGCGTGGTCCGCGCGTTCGCTCACGGGCCAGCAAACGGGTCGCTCAGCGTCCACCTGCTGGGAATCGTCGCCAGGGTCACCGACGTGCCGCAGGGCATGCCAGTGGAGTTGCGCGTCGTGGCTCCGATTCGCTTGTTCCAGACGATCGGGCAAACAACCCTGTTGCCCCGTGTCCTAGCCCAAGAACGTGAACTGCTCCTGGCGCCGAAACGGGCTACCGATCGTCACGACCTCGGGTACCTCCTGGCTCCGGTGCTGTCGCTCACAGCGGTGTTCGGTACCGGGCTGTTGTGGATGGTGCGCGGGCGCGAGAAGAAAAGTCGGGAGGTGCTCGGCGAATACTGGCGCGAGCCGCTCGACGAACGACCCGCGATTGCACTGACCAACATGCACCGGGGCGCGGTGCCACTCGGTGCCGCGTTCGCCGGCACCGTGGTCGATCTTGCGCAACGTGGATACCTGCAGATCGTCGGTGAACCTCGCGAACGGGTCGGGCCGGATACCACCGTTCATCACTACCAATGGCTGGGCAAACCGGCGGCGCCCGATGTCTTGCGCTACGAGCATCAGGTGCTCGACTTCATCTTTCGCGGACAGTCCGAAGCGACATCGGATGGCATGCATGACTGGGCGAAGAGCAACGCCGCAGCAGCCAAGGGTGAACTCGACGCCATCAGCCGCGATATCAAGTCCGAGTATGCGAAGTTCGGTTACGAGGTCAAAGGCAACGGGGCCGAGCTGGGCGTACTCTGGGGATGTTGCTTCGCCGTAGGTATCGCAAGCTTTGCGTTGAAGCTGTATACCAACAACGGTGTGGCGTGGATCGGCGTCGGTGTTGCGGTGTTCATGGTGCTGACCGGCAGCCGGCTGCTCATGAACCGCTCGCAGAAGGGGGTCGAAGCGGCCGCCAAGGCCGAGGGACTGAAACGGTACATCACCGATTTCTCCCGGCTGGAAGACGCGCCGATCGGCCACCTCATCCTGTGGGAGCGGTACCTGGTCTATGCCGTGGCGTTCGGTGTCTCGGCGGAGCTCCTGAACGGGTTGGCACTACGCGCTCCGGCAGTAGTCAACGACCCCGCGTTCGGGCTGTGGTACGTCGGATCCGCTGGACGATTCGACGGCTTCGACCGCATGGAGTCCTACGGCACCGATCTCGTCAGCACGAGCAACCCGAAGTCGTCCAACTCGAGTGGCAGCGGCGGCGGGTTCTCGTCGGGTGGGTTCAGCGGCGGAGGCGGCGGAGGCGGGTTCGGCGCTCGGTAATACCTTGCTCGCCTGGCCTCGGTACCCTCGCCACTCATGGGAGTCCGCCTCGAACCATCCGACGAGTACATGCACGAACTGGGCCCCGAGCCCAACTTCAACGAGAGCATGTACATCAACTGCTTCGATCCCGTCCAACAGGTCGGCGGCTGGTTCCGGATGGGTAACCGCGCCAACGAAGGCAGCGCAGAAATGACAGTGTGCCTGTACCTGCCGCCAGAAGCCGGTGCGCCGCGACGCAGCGTCGGGTTCATCTACAAGCGGCCGCCGATCACCAACAACGACGCGCTCGATGCAGGTGGGTTGACCTGGACAATGGTGCGCCCCTTCGAAGAGTTGCGCATCGACTACGTCGGCAAGGTCGTGCTGCTCGACGAGCCCGAGCAGATGGCCAACCCGAAAGAGGCGTTCACCAACAACCCGTTCGCCGAATGCGAGGTGCACATCACGTTCACCGGGCAGGGCAAGCCGAGCATGTTCGGAGGCGAGCCCGACACGCCGCACGAGACACCCGGCGAGGAGTTTGCAAAGGGCCACTACGAGCAACTCGTCGCCGCTCATGGCACCATCCGCGTCGGTACTCGAGAATGGGAGATCGACGGACACGGGTTGCGTGACCATTCGTGGGGTCCGCGCTTTTGGCAGTCACCGTGGTACTACCGATGGCTCACTGCGAACGTCAATGAGAACTTCGGCTTCATGGCCAGTCGAGTCGCTAAACGTGAGGGCCCCGGCACGCGCGGCGGTTTCGTCTGGGAGAACGGCGTCATCCATCTGTGCGACGACGTCCAGATCAGTACCGAGACCCGTGGTGCCGAGAGCTATCACGACAAGATCAACGGCGTGCTGCGTTCGTCGAGATCCGGCAAGGAGTGGACCTTCAGCGGTGAGGTGATGGATCTCATCCCGCTCCGCAATCGACGCCAAGACCCCGACGGCAACTGGTTGATGACCCGCATCAGCGAAGGCATCACCCGGTGGACCGTCGAATCCGGCGAGTTTCAGGGCCAGACCGGCTACGGCCTCAGCGAGTACCTCGACCAGATCATCGATGACCAACCAGTCGGCCTCGCCGAGTAACGCCCTCCACCCCCACCCCCTACCCCCTACCCCCTACCCCTACCCCCTACCCCTACCTCGAGCTTTGGTCGTGAGATGTCGCTGAGC
>JANYDH010000015.1 GCA_025359865.1 Actinomycetes bacterium
TCATGCAACGAACATTCACGCTGCAGCGCGACCGCACCGCCGGGGCCGGGACCGGGACCGGGTACCGCCAACCCCACCCACATTTTGCGACAACCTGCCAATAACAGCCAAACGCCAAACGTCACGAGATTCTGCCTGCAACCCATCGGAAAGAGTCTTTTGGAACCCAGTCGACCCCGACGTTCAGCCAACTTCTGCGCGGCAGCACTAGAAACGATGCGTCACGGTGTATGCGGCCCGATGTCGGTATGCGCGGTGTCGAAGATCGCGTACGCGGCGAGGTCGGTGACGAATCCGTCGCCCGTGTATTGCGGGAACAGCGACCACCCCCAGGCTCCGGCGTAGCCTTGGTCGTACCATTGGTTCAATCTTGCGACGTTTTCCGGGGTGGTTCCGGATCCTTCCTCGAACTCGCCGATCACGATCGGTTTGCTGGTGCCGTACTTCGCCTGAAGAGCAGGTGCCGTGGTGCACAGCGCGCAAATCTGGGGGGGTGACACGTGCACGTTGTACCAATGCGGCGAGTAGTAGTCGAGATCGACACTCGTCCACATCGAGAGTCCATGTTGGGAAGCGTTGTATCCTTCGATGAGAGCCGAGCCAACGGTGACCAACGTGGACGGGGCATTGGAGCGAATCGACGCGATGACCGCCGAGGCCATCGCACTGATGTCTGCCTCTTTCACCGAGCCGTCGCCGAACCAGATCTGCCACTCCGGTTCGTTGAAGATCTCCCATGTCATCACCCGAGGATTGTCCTTGTAGCGGGCAAACAGCGGCCCGAGTACGGTGGCCAGCTGCGCGCGTTGCGCAGGGTCGGTGCGCCATGTTGACGGGAAGTCCGCGCCGTTGCCGAACAGTACGAAGTCGTAGTACAGGTCGTACTGATTCGCTAAGGCCAATGCGGCGTCGAAATCAGCGAACACCACCGGGTTCAGTGACGTGGGCCAGCCATTGGCATCACGGTTGACTGGCCAGGCTCCCTGCTCGAACGTCCACCACCGAACCACGTGTACCCCGGCCTGGTGGAGGTGATCGAACGCCGTGCTGAGAATGCCTGCGTTGGCAATCACGCCATCGGTCGCTCCGCCACCGAAATCGCCATGGCCCGGCGCATATGGCCAGGTGATCCACGGCACGTTGACCCCGGTAAGAAACGTCGATGACCCGCGCCACGCGATGCGGTTCGACGGCTGAACGACCGGACCGACCGGCGCAGGGGGCATCGGGGTCGTAGCGGGCGGTGCTGTCGGTGCTGTCGGTGCTGTCGGTGCTGTCGGAGGGTGCACACGCACGGCGACGGCGGTCGCGGTCGCGGGACCCACCGGTGTGGCTGTTATCGCAGCAGGCAGGAGGCGACCAGCATCGGCCGGATTGACGACGGCGCCGACCAACACCACGAGCAGTGCCGTCGTAGCACCCCAGATCTTTGGCGACGTGCTCACAGCCCGAGCCTAATCGGACTCGAATGTCGGCGAAGGTCGGTCTCGAATACCGGTCTCGAAGGCGGCCCGAGTCGAGGCCTGACCGGCGGCGGGTGTACAACTCTGTTGTGACCGAACTCCTTCCCCTGACCCCCGATGAACTACTGACGACTACGAGGGCCGTGCGCAAGCGACTCGATCTCGCCCGGCCGGTCGATCGATCGTTGATCGAGGAGTGCATCGAGATCGCTGTGCAGTCGCCGTCTGGTTCGAACCGTCAGGGCTGGCACTGGGTGCTGGTCGAAGATCCTGCAAAAAAGCTTGCACTTGCCAACCTGTATGGCGAGGTGTTCGACAAGTACATGCTGGCCCCGGCGAGCGCCAGCTACGCGGACGGCGACACGCGGGCGTTGCGACGTGACGCAGTGAGCGCCTCAGCACGGTACCTTCGCGAACATTTCCACGAGGTGCCCACGTTGCTCGTGGCCTATCACGAGGGCCGGACCGATTCGCAGCCGGTCGCCAGCCAGGCCGGCTATTGGGGCTCGGTGATCCCCGCCGTGTGGAGCTTCATGCTGGCGCTTCGCGCCCGAGGTCTCGGTTCGGCCTGGACCACGATGACTTGTAAACGCGAGGCTGAAGTGGCTGCGCTTCTCGGTGTACCGAACGACAAGTACATGCAGGTCGGGATGTTCCCCATCGCCTACACGATCGGTACCGACTTCAAGCCGGCCCCACGGCTCGACACTGCGTCGGTGATCCACTGGGACAAGTGGTAACCACGCGCCCAGGTTGACGAGAGCGGGGCGGCGGTGCGCGCTGAAGAGCGCGATGCGATAGAACCTCTCTTGTCATCGATCGTCAGGAGTAAACATGTCGGTACTTGCCCTCAGTTCGGTGGTCACCGTCGTGGCGGTTGCCGTTGTTGCCGCGTTCGTCGTGATCATCGGTCTGTTCAAAGCGATGTGGCGGGTCGCCGAGCCCAACGAGGCCCTGATCATCTCGGGTCTGCGCGACAAGGGAACCGTCACCGACTCGGCGGGCGACGAGATGGGGTTTCGAATCGTCACCGGCAAAGGCACCTTGGTCATGCCTGGCGTTCAGGCCGTGCGCAGGTTGTCCCTCGATCTACACCAGTCCGACCTCGACGTGGAGTGCGTCACGCACCAGGGAATCCCGGTACACGTCAAAGGCACGGTCATCTACAAGATCGGCGACGACCGCAGCAGCATCACGAATGCGGCCCGTCGGTTTCTCGATCAGCAGGACCGGATGGACCAGCGGGTACACAACGTCTTCGCCGGTCATCTTCGGTCGATCGTCGGCAGCATGACGGTCGAAGACATGATCCGTGACCGCGAACAACTCACTGGTAAGACCCGAGCGGCATCTGGCGAAGAAATGGCCAAGCTCGGCCTCGTGGTCGACTCACTCCAAATCCAAGAGATCGATGATCCAACCGGATACATCGCCAACCTGGCACGACCCCACACCGCGGCTGTCGAGAGCGCGGCCCGAATCGCCCAAGCCGATGCGGACCGTGAGGCAACGCAGCGCGAACAGGAGGCGAATGCGCTCAAGGCGGAAGCGTCTCGCGACTCAGCGATCAAACAGGCCGGGTACAAGGCCGAGCGAGATCAAGCAGAAGCTCAGGCCGCCCAGTCCGGTCCTTTGGCCGAGGCGAGCGCTCGTCAAGCCGTCGTCGAGCAGGAGACACGCGCCGCACAACTCGAGGCCGACCGCGAGCAACAACGGCTGGTCGCCACCGTCATCCGACCGGCCGAAGCCAAGCGCGATGCAGATATCGCGGCTGCCGAAGCGACGAGCCGGGTTGCCGAACTCACCGCCGAAGGTGCCGCCAAGCGGGTCAGCCTCGGCGCAGAGGCCGAAGCAAACGCAATCCGACTCACCGGTCGGGCGCAGGCCGACGCGACCAAAGCCAAGGGTGAAGCCGAGGGTGCAGCGATTGAGGCGACCGGCTTGGCCCAGGCCAAAGCCATCGAAGCTCGCGCCAAGGCCTTGGCCACGAATCCGGAGGCAGTCGCAATGCAAGCACTTGCCGAAAGGTGGCCAGAGGTCGTCCGTGAGGCGGCCGGAGCGTTCGCTCACATCGACAACTTCACCGTCTTGAACGGTGCCGAAGGCGTCAACGACGCGCTCATGAAGGTCGCCGCTACGGGCATGGCCGGGTTCGAACTCGTACGAGGCATGTTCGTGCCCAAGCCCGCGACCACTTCGTCTTCGCCCAGCCGAAGTGGGGGGGCCGCAGCCTCGAATGTGACACCAGTCGAGACCGAGACGCGGGCCGAGACGCGGGCCGAGACGCTCGCCGAAGTAGATGCCTTCGCGATCAACGATGCCGGTGAGCATGCCGAATGAGTATCTGGTCGGCAAGACGGGCCGCGTCACCGGACGAGTGGGGCCCGGCACGGTGGGTGAAGTGACCATTGCGATCCGCGGAGGCAGCGAGGCGTACTTCGCACATCCGTACGACGGGAACGAAGAGATCCTGAGTGGAACCCAGGTCGTCGTGGTCGCCGTAGCATCCCCACGGACGGTCTACGTAACGGCCTTTATCCTGTAGATCTACCATCGTCTGGTCCTGATCAGTCATTGCCGCACTCGCTGCCCGACCTTTGGCGTTGGGCTGTCATTGGCAGGCTGTCGCAAATTTCGGGTGGGGTACGGCGGCATCCCGATCCCGACCCCCGATCCCGACCCCGGCCGTGCGGTCGCGCTGCAGCGTGAACGTTCGTTGCATGACAGGCAGGCGTGGTGAAAGTCTGCATCAGCGACCACGACGGCTGTGCGGGCAGGATCGCGTCGAGTTTCAGGTCGCCAGCGCCGATAACTCGACGCGACTTAGCAGCGCAACAACGGGTAGGCCCGGCGGGCGGGCTGTCAGTCGCCGATGTTGAGCCGACTTGTGCGGCACAACCACGAGTTCAGCAACAACCATGACACCGTTGCCGACAACACGACCAGACGGCCAACATCACCGGCCACACCACCAAACAGCATTGTGCGACAGCCTGTTGACGACCATCCAACGCCAAAGGTCAGCCCTGGCAGTGATCTGGGCCCCCTCGCCGTCGAAAGCGAACGATAGGGGGATTTCAGCAAACGGCACGACGAAGCCCTGTCCGTCATCAAGCCCGCCCGAAGGCAGCACCCCCCCCTGCCATGCGCCGAAGGGGCCTTCACCACCGTAGATCTCGACGACGTTACCGAAGCAAGGTTAACCACCGCTTCCGCCAGCCAGCGTCGCTGGGATCGCCGCCGATGAGCACCAACGCTGCCTATTCGGCGCTGCCCTCGGCCAGCTAGGCACCCATCGCCCGCCATGCGGTGCCAGTCTTGGCGCTCGCCGCGGTGAAGCAGTGGAAGACCTCTGGTTGATCGTTGCGGCCCGGTCGACCGCGTCGTCGTTCTTGACCGTGTCGATCTGGAGCGTGCAGCCGAGGTAGTCCCCACTGCTGTCATACTTCGGACGGGCCCGCGCCGCCGCGATCTCTGCTCGCACCTGATCGGTCAGTTGATCCCGAGCGGTCAGCCGCAAGCCTGCCGGGACCATCACCGTTGATGCTCCGGGCGGAGCCGTGACTTTGTCGACGACGGCGCGCTGCTCGGGAGTGAGCTCTTCGTAATGCACCTCGATATCGCGCAGATCCAACGTCGCTGAGCGAGGGCCTGAGGCATCGGCCGGGATATCGACCCCGGGCAGCGGGGCAATGGCCATCGAGAAAAGCGTCGACGTGCTCACGAGCGACCGCTGTCCGTTCTCGTCGACGTTGTCCAGCTCCGCGCCGTACGGAGTGCTCGACACATCCGTGACGGTGGTGGTGGCCGGCACCTGCTCAGTCGTGGTCGCGCCGTCGGTCGTGCCGTCGGTCGGCGTGACGGGATGCGTGACGGAAGTTGGATCGCTGTTCGGCTGTGAGCCGCTCGTCGGCTACGGCGACCTGTCGCCGGTGGTCGATCGCAGTGATGCCGGCTGCGTACGCTGAAGGGCGTGAGAGTGAGCGCCAAGGCCGACTATGCGATTCGGGCCTTGGTGGAGATCGCCGCTCGCCAGCCGTCCGATGGGTCGCCGCGGCCGGTCAAAGGCGATGTGATCGCCTCGGCGCAGGACATCCCGATGAAGTTCTGCGAGAACATCCTCTCCGAGCTGCGCGGGGCCGGCATCGTGGCGTCGCGGCGGGGTCGCGAGGGTGGCTACTGGCCAGCGATCCCGGCGGCGGAGATCCGACTCGGCGACGTGATCCGTGTTGTCGAGGGCCCGCTAGCGGCCGTGCGCGGCGAGCGACCAAGCGATGTCGAGTTCACCGGCACTAGCGCTGCGTTGCAGGCGGTGTGGGTTGCCACCCGGGCGGCACTGCGACGGGTACTCGATACCGTCACGATCGCCGATGTCGTCTCCGGCGAACTGCCGCCGGTGGTCGCCGAATTGCTGCGCGACGATGGGGCGTGGGCCGCTGTGCGCATTCCCGGATAGTCTTTCCCACAAATTCAGTTGTAATACTTCGATTAGACGATAAAGATGATCAAGTATGTCAACAATTGTTCTTTCCCTACGGCCCGGAACCCGTCGCTCGTTCCGACTCGCAGGCCTGCTGCTCGCCGGCTCGCTGGTGATGACGGCTTGTGGCAGCGGGGGCGGCGGGGGTAGCACCACTTCGCAACGCACCCTGCCTGGCGAAGCTGCAACCCCAACGACAACCCCAACGACAACCCCAACGACGGGCGCGGCCGCGGCCGTAGCCGCAGTCCCGCTGTCGGGCACAGTCCGCCTCGGGTATTTCCCAAACGTCACGCACGCTCCTGCGCTGGTAGGCATCGCTGAGGGCACGTTCACCGCTGCGCTCGGTGACGGTGTGGACCTGCAAACGTCCACCTTCAACGCTGGCACCGAGGCGGTCGAGGCGCTGCTCGCCGAGTCACTCGACATCACGTTCATCGGACCCAACCCTGCAATCAACGCGTTCGCCAGGTCGAACGGCTCTGCCATCCGCATCATCGCGGGTAGTACGTCGGGCGGCGCCTACCTGGTAGTGAAGCCGGAGATCACGTCGGTCGAGCAGCTGTCCGGCACGACGCTGGCCACGCCCTCACTTGGCAACACACAAGACGTGGCGCTGCGTGCGTGGCTGGCAAGCAACGGCCTGGAGACCACACCCGATGGCGGTGGCGACGTCAGCATTCTGCCGCAGAGTAACTCGACCACGCTCGAGTCGTTCCTCAACGGCGACATCGACGGCGCATGGGTGCCCGAGCCGTGGGCCACTCGTCTTGTGCGAGAAGGTGGCGGCGTAGTGCTGGTCGATGAGCGCGACCTGTGGCCCGACACCAACGGTGAGTACGTCACGACAAACGTGATCGTACGCACCGACTTTCTCAACGCCCACCCAGACCTCGTGAAGGCGATGCTGGTAGGCCTGGCCGAGGCGCTCGCGCTAATCGAGGCCGACCCTGCCAAGGCTCAGGCCGATGTGATCGCCCAACTATCCGAGATCACCGGCAGCGCGCCGAGCGCCGATGTCATTGCAGCCAGCTTCGATCACCTGACGTTCACGCTGGATCCGATCGCTGCCTCGCTGCAGAAGTCAGTCGAGAACGCGGTAGCCGTGGGCCTGCTCGACCCAGTCGACCTGAATGGCATCTACGACCTGACCCTGTTGAACGAGATCCTCGCCGAGCACGACAAACCGGAGGTGCAAGGCCTGTGACCCTGACATTCGATCATGACAATGACATCGTCGACGTGGCCGAGGCGAGTCCACGCAAGCGCACTCCGGCGCTCGCCTTACGGCGCGTCTCAAAGCGGCACGGTGCCGGGACGAATGCGGTAGCCGCGCTCGACAGTGTGAGCCTCACCGTCGAGCGCGGTGAGTTCGTGTGCCTCGTCGGGGCGTCGGGCTGCGGCAAGACCACGTTGCTGTCGCTGGTGGCCGGACTCGACCAACCGACCTCCGGCGAGCTGGAGGTGAACGGCCGCACAGCACTGATGTTCCAGGAGTCGGCGCTGCTGCCGTGGCGCAGTGCAGCTCAGAACGTCGAGCTGGCACTGAAGCTGCGCCGCGTGCCACGACGGGAGCGGCGCGACCAGACGATGGAACTGCTGCGGCTGGTGCGTCTCGCCGACTTCGCCGACAAGGCGCCGCACGAGCTGTCGGGGGGAATGCGCCAGCGCGTGGCGCTGGCCCGGGCGTTGGCCCAGGAGGCCGACATCTTGCTGATGGACGAACCGTTCGGCGCACTCGACGCCATTACCCGCGACGTGTTACACGATGAGATCGAACGCATCGCTCACGAGCAAGCGCTCACCGTGGTATTCGTCACCCACAACGTGCGCGAGGCCAGCCGCCTCGGCGACCGAATTGTGCTGCTGTCGAGCCGACCGGGTCGAGTGGTCGAGGAGTTCGCGGTCGACGTGGAGCGCCCGCGCCGAATCGAGAGCCCGCAAGTGTCAGAGATCGCTGGCACCGTCACCGCTCGCCTGCGCGAGGAGGTCCGCCGTCATGCTCACTGACCTCGATACCCGCAACGGGCCGCCTGACGCCGAGTTGGTGAACGACGCTGAGTTGGCCGGTCTCGACCATCTGGAACTCGGTGAAGAGCGCACCACGCCGTGGGGCGAACGGTTGTGGAGCCAGACATGGCCAAAAGTAGCCGCGATCGCGCTGGTGCTCGGTGCGTGGCAGGCGGCCGTGTGGGCTGGGTGGAAGCAGATCTATGTGCTCCCCTCGCCGCTGATGGTATGGAATCGCCTCTCCGCCGACATCGGTACGTCCAAGCTGTGGAGCGCCGTCGGCACTACGATGGAACGGGCGGTCATCGGGTTCCTGATCGCATTCGCGATCGGTGCCGTGGTCGGGCTGGCGGTGAGTGCGTCGAGGTACGTACGCACCGCGATTGGCTCGATGATCAGCGGCCTGCAGACCATGCCGTCCATCGCCTGGTTTCCACTGGCCATCCTGCTGTTCGGGCGCGACGACCGCGCAATCTACTTCGTGGTCGTGCTGGGCGCCGCCCCATCCATCGCCAGCGGTGTCATCAGTGGCATCGACGGCATGCCGCCGCTTCTGCGACGGGTGGGTCACAGCATGGGTGCGAAGTCCGTGGCGCTCTATCGCGACTTCGTTCTGCCAGCGGCCATGCCTTCTGTAATGTCGGGGCTGAAGCAAGGTTGGGCGTTCGCCTGGCGCAGCCTGATGGCCGGCGAGCTGCTGGTGATCATCCCCGGCAAGCAAACCATCGGAACTCGCCTGTCGTTCGCCCGTGAGCTGTCCGATTCCGAGGGCCTGATAGCGACGATGGTGGTGATTCTGGTGATCGGCATCCTCATCGACTCGCTGGTCTTCAGCCGTCTCGAACGCACGGTGTTGCGCAATCGAGGCCTCGCTGCCCGGGAGTGACCATCGCTTCATCCTCAGATGTCTGAGTCCATGGTGTCATGCAACGACGGCGAGGGTGAGGGCGAGGGCGACGGCGAGGGTGAGGCGAAACCGTCCGACCTTTGGCGTTGGGCTGTCATTGACAACAACCCAACGCCAAAGTTCAGCCCTCGGGCTGAGTTGAAGCACCGGATGAGTTCGCTCACGATGCCGCGATCTGACCGCAACGGCCGGGTGGGGTGAGGTGGGGTGAGGTGAGGTACTTGCGAGCAGTGATTCCCCGGGGCCGATGATGTGAAACCGGATCGGGCGTCAGATCACAGCGCCCGCACTGGTGCGGCCGGACGGTCATCGATGTGACCATCCATGGGACCGACGCCACCGCCGAGACCGTGGTGGCGTCGTTCGCACTGCTTGAAGGAGCCGCCGATCGGGCGGGGACGCTGATGTACGGCCGCCTCTTCGAAACGGTACCGGAGGTCCTGCCGCAGTTCCGCCGTGACCTGTCGGAGCCGAACCTGCGGCCTGCCGCCACACACCGGTTCATGCAGCTGATCACCTTCATCCGATCGGCGGCCGAATGCACCGCCGAGGGTCACGCTGCGAGCACAAGGGACACCGTGCAGCGCCTCGCCCAGCGGCACGTCGGCTATCGCACGGAGGCAGCTCACTATGCGCCGTTGCGCGAGGCGATGCTGTGGTCGCTCGATCAGTGTCTGGGCGGGCAGTTCACGCCGGTGATTCGGCGGGCGTGGGGTGAGGCTTACGACCGGCTCACTTCGGCCATGGTGGAACCGCTCGCGACAGCCGCACCGACCCGCGGGACCGCTGAGCCGACCGCACTTGTAGTAGTCGGCATCCCTGACATGGCGGGCTCCGAACCGAAACTCGCCTCGGTGGCGGACGCTGCGCGGGCGGCGTGAGGACTCGGAAGCTGCATTGGCCGCTGTTGTTCTTGCCGTGCAGGTCGGCGTTGCTGACCAAGACGCTGAACGTGACGTAGCCGACCACGACGTGTGTGCATATGCAGACAGCAATCGATCGACGGAACACAGGGGCAGTTGCCGACCTGGTCGACACCGAACGAGCGACAAACGGGCCGTCACCGGGTTCGAACTGCGCTGCATCGCCGCAATCGAACTCTGCATGTATGCTGGCATACATGCAGAGGACGACAGTGAAACTGCCTGATGAACTCGATGCCCGCCTCCGCCACGAGGCCCAGCGGCGTGGAAGCACCGTGTCAGAACTCACCCGTGAAGCAATCGAGAATCTGCTTGGAGTCCAACACGGCAAACGACGGCTTCTCGCCGCCGGTGCGGGCGCAAGCGGTCGCGACGACATCTCGGAGCGAATCGAAGAAATCCTGGCCAACGAGATCCAGCCATCGCACTGATCGTCGACGCTGGCCCCCTTTACGCCTACGTCGATCGTGACGACCGGCACCACGCCGCCAGCTTGGAGCTGCTCGAGACGCACCCAGGACCACTCATCGTGCCGACACTGGTCATCACCGAAGTCACCTACCTCCTCGGCACACGCCTCGGCGCCCACGCGGAAGTGCGCTTCCTTGGCGACCTCGCCGCAGGAAACCTCCTTGCAGAATCGGTCGCCGCCAGCGACTGGATGCGAATTGCCGAACTCGTCGCAACCTATCGCGATCTCCCGCTCGGAACGACCGATGCTTCGGTGATAGCGACAGCCGAACGGCTCGGCATCCGAGACATCGCCACCCTCGATCGCCGACACTTCACCGTCGTGCGATCACGACTCGGCGAACTCACGCTTCTGCCGTGAACAGGGCCGAGCTCGTCGACCGAGCGGTCGTTCTTGCGGGAGCGCAAGCAAGCACAGACCAGCGGCCGGATGGTCACTGCTTGACCCGCTCCATCCATCGTTGGCCTGCGCCAACAAGCCACGAAGCAAGCGTCTAGTCGTCAATGACATCCGAGGTCAGAACGCGCAACACTTCCGACACCGAAGAATTCGGCTTCATGTCCACATTGAGCTGGAGCGATTCGGCAAGATGAAGAGATGATGGCGCACGGCGCGACGACCCAACCAGAGACGTTGGCCGCTTTCAGTTGCAGTCCACAGCTACCGCGAGTGCCTGACAGAGCGCAGACATCGTTGCGCTGCTGGCGGTACCGACTCGTCGGCGGAATCGTTGTCGGCTGACGAGTTGCAAGTTGTCGAGGTTGGCGACTGAAGGTATACGGATCCCGTCCTCGTCGCCGACGGCCACCTCGGTGGATAGACCCCGAATCGTCGATGTCACCGGGGCAACGATCAGCGAGTTGAGGTAGCGGCCCATTGGGTTGCGTGTCATGATGATCACAGGACGAATTTTGTCGAGGTCAGCCAACCAGACCTCGCCGCGGTGCGCGATAACGCTCATGTAACGTCGCTGTACAGCGCGTCCCAGTCGGTGTCATCTGTCAGCTCGGAGTTGTCGGCAAGTGTGGCCAGGAGGAGTTCCTCGTCGGTCACGGGATGCCGACGGTACGCGGCAATGTCTTGGCGCAGCCGTTCAACACGAATCAGATGGTCGAGGGCTTTGTCGACAACGTCCGATGTTGATTTTGCGTGAACAAGCAGGCTGGCGGTAGTGACCTTGTCACGGTCGATGGTGATAGTCGCCTTCACTCGCGCCATACGAATGATACTACCATCCCGTACGATTGGTATTGACATTGTGGTCGGCGAGTCTGACGAGACCAATGGTCGGCCTGCCCAGGAGCATCGGTGGGGCGGAATCGGCGACTCACTCCACCACCAGCCGATGCGGTCGGGGCTGACAAGCTCGGCCCCGAGGCCGAACATCCATTGGCCGTAGGGCTGGCGCTGCACTCGTACCGTCTCGATCAGCACAAGCGTGTCGGAGTCGAGCGTCAGCGTTCGCGTGTTCGCCGTCTGCGTCGCGGCGTCGCGCATCTCGGGCGAGCCGTTGCCGCGCTTCACGAACTCGATCGCCGAGTCGATCGTCAGCTGGCCATCGACGACGTCGGTCCATTGCAGCGCCGCCAACTCTGCTCAGCGTGCACCGGCCACTGCGGCGATCCGCAACGCGAGCAACGCGGCTGGGTCGATCGTCGTCGCGGCAGCCATCACAGCGCGCACATCGTCGAGCGACATGACCGATCGTTGCTGCGTCTTCGACCATTTAGCCGGTGTCAAGGGCCGGTGTTCGGAGACGGGATCCAGTTGCAAGGGTTCGTCCAGCGTACGAGGGGTAGCGAGCCTTGCCCGGCTCGGCGATGTCGATTCGCTCGACCTCACCGATGTCCGGAGCCGCCTCTCGCAAGCGCTTGAGGAAGTGGGCCCGGTTGCCTGCCGGATGGCAGGGGAGCCGGGCCTGCGCCTTTCTGGCCCGAAAACGATGTCTGCCCCCAGTGGCATCACCGACGAATCGGGAGAGGCGCCTGGGGGCGTATATGCACACGATACGCCGACGTAGCCTCGGGGGCAACCATGCAGCCGTACCCCTACACACCTGGATCGCTTGCGGACCTCCTCACGGCGCTCTCAGAGCCACGGCTCCAGACCTACCTGGACCGGGCTGGCGGGGATCCCGAACTCGGGATGCGCCAGTACGTGTGGAACGCCGCAGTCGCCAGCGGTCTCCACGGCCCTCTCCACATCCTTGAGGTCACGCTTCGGAACGCAGTACACGACCGGCTGAAGCACGTGCACGGGGCCAGCTGGTTCGACCTTCCCAACATGCTGAAAGGCCCCGAAACTGGGATGATCCAGGACGCACGGAACTACCTGGCCGAGCGGGGAGAGCCGACCACCCCGGACAAGTTAATCGCCGAGCTGAACTTCCGGTTCTGGGTCGGCATCTTCAGCCGCAAGTACGACCGGCTTTGGGTCTCCTCGCTACAGCCAGTGTTCTCGCCGCGACCGATTCGGCATGAACTCCACGAGAAACTCGATCGTCTGCGAACGTTACGGAACCGAATCGCCCACCACGAGCCCATACTCCAACGCCATTTGATGGCAGACCTGACTGACATCAAGGAGATTGTCGGCGCAGTCTCTCCGGCGGTCCTTGATTGGCTGAACTGGCACGAGCAGGCGACGGCGAGGTTCGCCACACCGGCAGCCGACATCGATCTGTTCTGATCGGCTAGCGCCTCAGCCCTTCAAGATCTCGCCGAGGCCGACGGCTACTGCTTGGTCGGCGGCGGAATCGATCGACGCTGCCGCTGTCATCACTGCCCGCACGTCCTCGACAGCCATCACGGTTCGCTGCTGGGTCTTGGTCGAACGCAACCGGGCGAGCGAGACCACGTTCGACGACACCGACCCCCATCGGATCGCCTGCGCGAGCGAAGCACGCGGCACGCCGTGCTGGTTCTTGATGCCGGCGTCGGCCATGCCGGCCTTGCGCAAGTGGGTGTGCCATCGGTCGACATCGCCGACCGTCAGGCGTGCTAGGCAGCGCCGTATCGGTGAGTGAGCTCGGCGCGCAGCACCGACTGAGACAGACCACCAAAGGCCCGCTGATGCTGCTTCAACACGCGGGCGTCCAACGCCAGCCAGCGGCCGTCGTTCGTTTGCACCTTCGACGACACCACCAGATGCGTGTGCAGCTGCGGGTCATCCGGATCCGGGTGGTCGAGCCGAAACGTTCCAGGTAGTCGACCACTGCTGCGACTGCGACGTCGTGACACTCGGCCAGGCCGGGGTCGCCGGTGAGCGCCCACCACACCGACAACGACTTCGGCGCCGACACCGTCGCATCGAACCCCGCCACCGCCCGAATCGGCGTTCCGTTCGCAGTCGTCCGATCGACCAGCGGGTTGCCGAGCGTCACCCCGGTGATCGGATCGCAACCAGTCAGCAACTGCTCGAGCGCGTCGGTCGACACCTCACCCGACAACCCGAGACCGGCGGCCTGGGTGCCAGACCACACACCCGGCTGTTCGCCCGGCGCCTGCGTCAGGTACTTCGTGTAGTACTTCGCCGTAGCGGCGGTGGACCCCGCGTAGAGGGTTGTCACGCGCAGCATGAGGACTCCCTCCGGCCTGCGGGCACCTGTCTGTCATTCATGGGATGCGTGGTTCGGGGAGCGGTCATCGCGTGCGCCTCAGGACTCGATCGCGAGCGAGAGTTGTGAGGGGTCGCGTCGGTCAACGCGAGCGCGTGGCTGCGGTGCGGCTGGCGTCGGCGTGATGAAGGCGACGCCTTCGGGCAGCTCGATGACGTAGGTGCCGGTGTCGAAGATCCCGGCGTCGGTCCGCTGCTGGGCGGCGATCACGATGCCGGAGTCGCGCAGCCGTCGGATCGCTCGCGCCGCGGTGTCCTTCGCGAGGCCGAGCGATGCGGCCAACGAGCGGACCGAGACGCGGGCGACGCACTCGTCGGCAGTGCCGTTCGAGCGCAGCAGCAACTCCTCGAGCACGACCCAAGATGTCGTGCCGAGCGCACGCCGCAAGTCGCTCGATGCGGACCCGACGACGAGGGAGCGCACCGGCGCCTCAGCGGGCAACGGGTGCTCCGGTCGGCTGCACGACGGCGTCGCAGAGACGAACAACGCGGCCCGTCGCGATGAGCTCGATCAGGGCCCAGCGAGGGACGCGAAAGCAACCGGGGCCGAAGACGATCACAGGCATGCCGGCCGTGCCGCCCGAGTTGATGTACTCGTGAGCGAGCGCGTACGCCCGGGACCGGCCAATGCGCATCATGCGCGCCGCTTCGTCAACGGTGAGCAGCGGATGGGGCTCCCCTGCTTCGGTGAACGGTTCCAGCGAAGGCATGGCCTGCTCTGATTACACCGATGTCATTCGATCCGCAAGCCCTTGATTTCAAAGGGTTTGGGACAGGGCAACACGAGGCGGTACGCCACGGTACGTAGAGGTACGCAGAGGTACTCAGCGGACAATCGGACGTGACGAAGTTCACAGCTCCAAACCCTGTGCGCACTTTTCGGACACGGACCGCGAAGCGCGATTCGCACGGCCGACAGCCTCGGGCCCGACTTCAGCAACCGATGAATGCCCTTGTGAGCGGAGGGACCCGAACCGGCTTGCGATTCGTTGCGAGCGGATGCATACTTGTGGTTGCTCACGGCCAGCGCTGTGGGAAGTGGACCCGGTTGCCAACCCTTTGGTTGGGGAGCCGGGTTCTGCGCTTTTCAGACCTCGATGATCTGGCTGAGCCCCCTGCCGAGTAGATCTGACCAGCGAGGCCCGGCACCCACGGCCCACGCCACACCGTCGGCGATCCAGAGCAGCGGCTCGTCGCTCCCCCGCCGGTGCTCGAACACGAGGCGCGGCTCTCGTTGACGGTGTCGATGAATCGTGCGCTCGTCGTCCCTGTCGTCCTGGCGGCTCTCGATGACAAGACGATCGACCGACCTCAGCTGCAACGCGCCGACGATGTGGGCCAGGCAGCGGGTGCGCGCCTCGAACTCGGTGACACCGTGGCGGCGACGGCAGATGACGACGAACGACTCGATCGAAAACGTCGCGAATGTCTCCAACAGGACTTGTCGTTGCGAGTCGAGCTCCGAGTTGAAGTGC
This sequence comes from Actinomycetes bacterium, assembly GCA_025359865.1. GTDB lineage: Bacteria > Actinomycetota > Acidimicrobiia > Acidimicrobiales > Ilumatobacteraceae > VFMC01. The sequence goes on from JANYDH010000015.1 coordinate 15,346, forward strand.
ACGCGACTGGTCTTCGTCCCGGCCAGCGCACCCACATCGGAGCGTATTGCCGGCATGTCGTGAGCCTGCACCAGCACGCACGCCATGAGATAGCGCTGGCCGCGGATCGATTCGTCGACGAACGCATCGGTCGGACGGAACCTTCTGCTCACTCGTCGTCGCACCTGAGGATGTCGCCGAGGCCGGCTGCGACCGCCTGGTCGGCAGCGGCGAACGCGTGGGCGTAGACGCGCAACGTCATCGCCGGGTTGGCATGGCCCAGGCGACCAGCCACGGTGCGCACGTCGTGGCCCTGGCCGATCGCCACAGTGGCCGACCAGTGACGCAGGTCGTGCAGACGCCACTTCGGGTCGATGCCCGACAGCTTCCGTGAACGGCTCCACCACCAGCCAATGCGATCGGGACTGACCAGCTCCGGACCGAGGCCGAACATCCA
>JANYDH010000036.1 GCA_025359865.1 Actinomycetes bacterium
TGGTGCCAGGACCCGAGATTCACGTCGAGGTCGGCGACAAGGTCAAGGTGGTGCTCACCAACAAGCTCAACGAATCGACCGACATCCACTTCCACGGCATCTGCGTGTAGGGGTCGACTCCGTCCATGTTGTTCGGGACGCGGATGCCGTGGAAGTGGATGTCGGTCGATTCGTTGAGCTTGTTGGTGAGCACCACCTTGACCTTGTCGCCGACCTCGACGTGAATCTCGGGTCCTGGCACCACTCCGTTGTAGGCCATCGCCTTGACGAACTTGCCGGGGGTGACCTCCCAGTCCACCTCGGACGTGGTGACATCGAACTCCTTCGTGCCATCAGCGAGAATCCTCGGCTCCATCAGGTCGCCGCCATGGCCCTTCGTTTTGGCCGGGAACTGTTGGGCGACCTCAAGCATCATCTTGTCCATGGTCTGCCAGTCCATCGTGGTCGCGGTCCCACCTGCGGAGTCAGTACCGCTGCCAGCTCCCGAACCGACGTGTAGCGCACCGGTCATGCCAGCCGCCGAGTGACCGGCAATCTCACAGAGCATGTCGTAGCTACCGGCGGCCACGTCACCGAGTTTCAGGGTGACGGTCTGGCCGGGAGCGATGTCGGGTGTCTTCACCCCAAGCGAAGGAATCGACAGGTTGTGCACCTGACTGGCGCCGTTGGTGACCTTGAAGGTCGTGGTGCCCGCTGGCACCTCTGGCATGGCCGGGTTGATCTTGAAATCGGTGAGCGTGATCTCGACCGTGCTGCTGCTGCTCGCCGCTCCTGCAGACTTTGACGCGGCCGTCTGACTTCCGTTGTCGCGAAGGCCCAGCAACGAAACGCTCAATGCGGCGATTGCGACCCCGAACGCGGCCAACCCTAGGAATGATCGATCATCTCTACTCATGGGTGCCATCATGCTTGGAGTCCCGGCCCCGAATGAGGACCCTGGGTCCGAAAGGTTCGGGACCAAAGTCCCAATCTGGCCAGGCGATACCCTTCAATAGCATCATCAATGTGGTAGCGGAACCCACCAGCGCAGCTCGGTACCGCGCTCGGGCCTGGCCAACAGGGCGCATCCACCGCCGAGCAATCTGGCCCGCTCGGCCATGTTCTGCAGCCCGTTGCCCGACGCTGTATCGAACGAGGACGGGACGCCGCGCCCGTTGTCGAGTACACGAAGCGTGAGAAGGTGACCGTCTGCTCTCAATTCCACCTCAGCCACCGTACCGCCGGAGTGGCGCCCGACGTTGGTGAGCGCCTCTCGTAATGTGGCGATCAGTTCGGCGCGGATCTCGGGCGTCATCGAAGTTTCGACGGGCCCGTCGAGACGTAGTCGAGGCGGAAACCCAAGAACGCGTTTGGCCTGTGATACGACTGTGTGCAGAATCTGCCCGAGTGAACCGTTACGGCTGGCAGCGCCGAGGGTGAACACCGCAGTACGAATTTCGCGGATGATGAGGTCGATCTCGTCGACCGCCTCGTCGAGCCGTTCGGTAATCGCAGGGTTAGCGCCGCGAATCGCCAACGCTTGCAGTTCGAGGCCGAGCCCGAACAATCGCTGGAGCACCGTGTCGTGCAGATCGCGCGCGATGCGTTCGCGCTCATCGGCCAGCGAGAGCAGCTCGTTACTGGTCCGTAAAGCCTGCTCAGCACGCTGACGCTCTGACACGTCGCGCACAATGGCGACGACGCCTGCCGAGGTTGTCCCGACAATCGGGGCCAGGCTGATTTCCACCGGCAACTGCGATCCGTCGCGACGTTCAAGCGTGAGTAGCAGGCCTGGACCCATCGGACGGGTCAGACCATCAGCGACGAATCCTTGCCGGAGCGACGCGTGACGATCACGATGCTCGCTCGGCACCAGGAGATCCAACGGCATTCCGATGAGGTCAGCACGCGGGTATCCAGCCATTGAGGCCATGGTTTCGTTGACCAGAGTGATGCAACCGTCGGGTGCGCACACGAGCAACCCGTCGGGCAGTTGATCGATCAACGCATCGACCTGGGCGACCCCGCCTACTCCGACATCTCGACTCACCCATTCGACTGTAGCCCGACGCCAACGATCGCTGCGGTGATTGCGACACAGGCGGAAAAGGCGGAAAAGGCGGAAAAGGTGGTGGAGGTGACGAAGGTCCCTGGTTTTGGTGTCGCCGGTGCGCCACACTCGTGCAATGAGTGACGTAGCACCGACACGGGTATTCCTCGTGGATGACCATGAAGTAGTTCGGCATGGTGTCAGATCCTTGATTGACGCCTCGGGCGACCTGCAAGTGGTCGGAGAAGCCGACTCGGTCGAGACGGCGCTGGCGCGAATCCTTGCGGTGCATCCGCAGGTGGCTGTACTCGACGTCCGCTTACCCGACGGCAACGGAGTGGAGTTATGCCGCGAGATCCGCAGCCGCCTGCCAGATGTATCATGCCTGATGCTCACCTCGTACTCCGATGACGAGGCCCTGTTCGAGGCCATCATTGCGGGGGCGGCGGGCTACGTACTCAAACAGGTGCGCGGCACCGAACTGCTTGATGCAATCCGCAGGGTTGCACGGGGAGAACACTTGCTCGACCCTGCGGTCACCGGACGGGTGATGAAACGGCTGAGCAACCCGGGCGGTGATGATCAACGTCTCGCCAGTCTCACCGCTCGCGAGCGCGAAGTGCTCGAACTGATCGGACAGGGCAAGACCAACCGTCAGATCGGAGAGGCGATCTTCCTCGCCGAAAAGACGGTGAAGAACTACGTCAGCGGCCTGCTGGCAAAGCTCGGTATGGAGCGGCGCACCGAGGCAGCAGTGTTCGTGGCCCGCCACGAGGTCGAGCACCCGAAGTTTCTGTCGTAGTTCTGTCGTAGTTCTGTCGTAGCTACAGTCGTAAGCGTTGTCCGGTTTCTCGCTCAGCGAGTGAGTTTCTGCACCACCGAGAGTAGACGCTGTACGTCTTCGGGCTCGATGTAGCGCGAGATGCCGGCGCGAACGACGCCGCCCGATTTGGCCAGGCCGAGCGAGTCGACCACTTCAACCGCGTAGTTGTGCCCGTCCCAGACTGCCACCTGCTGCGCGGCCAACGCCGCCGATACGTCGGCGGGGCTGGTTCCCTGAACCGTAAATGCCGCGGTGGGCGTCCGGCCGAGGAGCCCGGCGGGACCGTAGACGGTGACACCCGGGATGGCCTGCAGACCGGTGAGGAGCTGCGCGAACAGTTCGGTCTCGGCTTCCATCAGCCGGGGCATTCCCTCCTCCAGCAGGAACCTGGCGGCCGCCTCGACTCCGGCGATCGCCTCGAAGTTGGGCATACCGGTCTCGAACCGGCTGGGGCCTTGGTCGTGCGCAGGGCGCACCTTGAACACCGGGAGTGAGTCGAGCAACTCTGGTTCGATCCACAGCATCCCGCTGTGGGGTCCGTACCACTTGTACGGCGACGTGACTATCGCGTCGCAGCCGAGGTCACCGACATCGATCGGGTGATGTGGAGCGAGTGCAACCGCATCCACGAAAACCCTGGCTCCGACGGCATGAGCGGCTTCGATGATCGGCTTCAAGTCGGGTGCCGTACCCAACAGGTTCGATGCACCGGGGAGCGTGACCCACTTCGTTCGTTCGTCGATGAGTGCGACCACGTTTGCTGGGGGGAGGGTCCCGGTCGTCGTGTCGAATGGGGCGAGTACGTGTTCGGCGCCGGCCTGTTTGCAGGCGAGTGCCCACGGGGTGACGTTGGCGTCATGGTCGAGTCGGGTACCGACCACACGGTCGCCCGGACGCAACGTTGAACCGATTGCCCGCGAGATCGCAAAGGTCAGTGTGGTCATGTTCGCCCCGAAGCACACACCGGCGGCGTCTGCTCCGAAGAGACGTCCGACAACGGCCCGAGCGCGTTCGACCATTTCGCCCGTTTCAATCGATGCTGCGAAGACGCCGCCCGTGCACCCATTGTTGGTGCCAGACATCCACGCTGCCGTTGCCTCGATTGCGGTGTCGACCACCTGTGTACCGGCGGGTCCGTCGAATCGGGCCCAACTGTTGGTCAGGCTCGGAAACCGGTGCCGCAAGGACGAGTGGGTCATGGGCGCAGACACTGTCACACCCGCGACCCACTCGTCACGCTCAGACGCCCGTTCCGGCGGCAATCACCTTGGTGGCCCCGCCGAACGACAGCGGGACGGGATTCTGGCCGAGCACACCCGCGAGTACGGCTGCATGCCTAGCCTCGACACCGCCGACGCTCATCAGTGCTTTGTTGAGAGCGAGATCGGTGACCATGCCGACGTTCGACTGATATGTCTGTGCCGCAGCGAGTTCGAGGTCGAGAGCAAGCATCAGAATGCCCTGCTCGTCCTTCAATCCTGCGATCGTTGGCTGCAGAGCCTTCAACACGGCCGGGTTGGCCGTAGTGAACGGGCTGCCTCCGGCTTGCTTGGTTGCAGCTTGGAACAACTGGGAGTGTTCCATGTGCTGCGATTGGAACAACTTCGCCGCATCGGCAACAGCGCCGGTGGTCACGAGACCCGAATCGATCGCGATCTGGTAGGCGGCGACGGCGAGTTCCTCGATCGAAGACGCGGTCCGCAGAATCACGACGTCCGATGAAAGCGCGGGCACGGCCATCGTTGCAGGGACGGTTGCAGAGACGGTTGCAACGCCGCCGGCGGTCGTCGCGACTGCGCTGGTCGTGGCACTTTTGGCGTCGCTACCGCACGCCGCGAGCAATGCGGCGCCGGCCAGGCTCACTCCGCCGATGTGGAACAGTGAGCGCCGTGTGAGTCCGCCGAGCAGCAAGCTCGAGGTTTCGGCTTCCGAGCGTGAATCACGGTCGAACAGGCGGGTCAGCGCGTTGCGAAACAACGGCAACGCCGCGTCGTGTTCGGCCTGGCTCGCTCGAGCCTCGCGGCGGATGTGGTCATGGTTCATTGGGGGGTCCTTGTCGTGTAGGTGGGGTCGTGTAGGTGGGGTCGTGTAGATGGGGTCGTGTAGATGGGTTCAGCCCACGGGGAACTTGGCGGGGTCGACAAACGCAGTTTCGGTCTCGAACGGCGGCAGCATCGTGGCGGCATCGGCGCCGATGACCTGTCCGAGGACGACAGCGTGTTGGGCTTCGATCGGCAGGATCGATGCTGTTAGCTGTAGCGCGGCCTGGGTGGTCAAGGCTCCAAGCGCAAACAGATAGGTCGCTGCGGCGGCATTCTCTAGGTCGTAGGCGATCTTGAGCACGTCGTTTTCGGTCGTTGCCGCGCCGAGGCTGGGCGACAAGGCATCGAGTAAAATCTTGTTGAGTTTGTTCGTCGCTGACTTCCCGGCAGCTGCGCCGAACGCCGCTGCGTGCTCGGTGTGATGACCGGCGAATGCCGTGGCAGCGGCGAGCACTGCCTTGGTGGTGATGAGGCCGGACGAGGCCGCAGCTGTGTACGCCGCCACTGCGGTGAGTTCGACGCTTTGAGCGAACGCAGCAATACCGGCGTCATCTGCGGCCATCGCCCGCGGCAAGAAGCCAGCGATAGGCAGCAGTTGTGAGCCGATGACGACGGCGGCCGTGCCGATGCCAGCAGTGCGCAACAGTCGACGCTGATCGGTCCCGCGGGACAGGACAGGGCGCAGGCGGCGCGTCTCGCCGTGGAGGGCGCGGATGTCGTTGGGGAGCGATTCCATTCCTGCTCGATGTTGTTCGTCTGCTTGGGCGACGAGCACTCGCAGGGCTTGTTCGCTGATGTCCATGGTGATCTCCTGATAGTTGTGTGATGTGTGATGTGTGATGTGTGATGTGTGATGTGTGATGTGTGGTCGGTGACCGACCCGGCCCGCCTACGGTGTGACGACGACCGCTCCGGCCATCGACGGGTGGATACCGCAAATGAACGGGTACGTGCCGGGGGTAGCGAAGGTGAAGGCGAACGAGGCTCCTGTTGTGAGTGGTTCACTGCCGAAATCGCCGTTGCGTGCCACGACGGAGTGCGAGAACGGATCGACATTGGTCCACGTCACCGTTGTGCCGGTTGGTACGGACAACGCGTTGGGGCCGAATGCAAACGACTCGATTGTCACCGCAGACGGACCAAGCGGGGTAACGGCGGCGGGAGTGGCGCTGCTGCTGCCGTTTGCCCACAACGCGACGAGGACTGCCCACAGGGCGAGCGTCGGAACCATCACGACAGCTCCGGGGCGAGGCTGAAGGTTAGCGCCGGCCCCGATGCGGGGTAACAGCGTCGCAACCAGCAGCATCAACCCCGCAATCTCGATGAGGAGGGTGATGATCGCCTGGGGTGATGGAGTCAACCCATGTTCGGAAAATCCGAAGATGGCGCGCCCTGACCTGCTTGCGGTGAAAGCAGCGAGTGTTGAAGCCACGAGACCGAACGCGGCGGCCCGACAGATGAGGTCGCGCCGAAGCACTACGGCGACGCCCAGCGTGAGCGATCCGACTCCGTTGAGGAGGAACGACCGACCGAGATTCGGGTTCGAGATGAAGCGGTAGCCCGCGAAGTAGAGCTGAATATGGACGAGCCCGCCTGCGATCACGGCCAGGCCCGCGACGCAGCGCAGCAGTGTCGCTGGTGGGTGGTGCTGACCGGCTTGAGCACCGAAGTCGGTGTCGGCTGGGTGAGCGATCAGGTCGGGCGAGGTGTGCATCGACCCGAGGTTCGTTGCGTCGCCACCTTTGGATTGCAGAACCTGAACTTTTTTCGGCGACGGCACCGCCGCGCGGTCAGGCCTGCTTGGAGGCCTTCATCAATCGCTTTGCTGTACGGCCGACCGGCTCGATGTTACGCCCATCGAGATCGCCGAGTTCGGCGCCGTTATGGAACAGCACCCGGTAGCGCTGCCAGTTGAATCCGTTGGCCAGGATGACTTTGCCTTCGGTGCCGACCGGCACCTCGTGAAGTTCAATGGTGCTACGTACCCGGTCTCCGATGCGCAGAGCGAGTTGATCGGCGTGTGGCTTGGCCAGGGCATGCGGCTTCCAATACGTCATGTCCGTAGTCTGCCCGATCGGCCACCGTTCGTCAGCATCCGCTCGCTAGGCTCGGTCGTCTGTGAAAAGTACTCTCGAAAACATCGAGGAGTCGCCCGGTAAGCGGCTCGTCAAGCTGTCCCTCATCGTCGACGAGACGGAGTTCGACCACGACATCGACCGTGCGTTCAAGAAGCTCGCCGGCGAGGTCCGTCTGCCCGGTTTTCGTGCTGGCAAGGCGCCGCGCAAGGTACTCGAAGCCCGGATCGGGTTGGCGCCTGCACGCGAGCAGGCATTGCGCGATGCCATCCCGAACTACCTGGCCAGTGCGGTACGCGAGCACGATATCGATCTCATCGCAACACCCAAGGTCGAGATCACGGGTGGTGAGGAGACCGGCCCGGTTGCTTTTGATGCCACCTGCGAGGTCCGCCCCGAGATCAAGCTGCCGGGCTATGGCGGGCTCCGGGTCGAACTGCCCGTGCCGACGGCCACCGAAGAAGACATCGATCAAGCACTCCAGGAAGAATTGCGGCGACACGCCTCGCTCGTCGACGTCGACCGGCCGATCCAGTCCGGTGATCAGGTCACGCTGAACCTCTCCGGTGCCCGCGATGGTGAACCGGTTGCAGGCCTCAATACCGAGGACTGGCTGTACGAGGTGGGCAAGGGTTGGGTTGCGCCGGGCTTCGATGGTGAATTGCTCGGCGCGTCGGCTGGTGCCGACCTCAGTTTCACACTGACCCCCAACGGCACCAGCGAGGCCGCCGATTTCCAGGTCGGGGTGGTCAAGGTGCAAGAGACCGTGCTGCCCGAGCTCACCGACGAATGGGTCGACGAAAACATCGGCGAATTCGCCACTGTGGCTGAGCTGACCGTCTCTCTCACCGAGCGCATCTCGACGACCAAACTGAATCAGGCTCGCAACCAGTTCATCGACCGGCTCACCTCGTCGTTGGCTGAACTCGTCGACGTCGAACCGCCCGAGTCGATGGTCTCCGGCGATCTGCAGGCCCGCATCCAGAACACGGTGCAGCAGTTTCAGTCGCAGGGCATCTCGCTCGACCAATGGCTCGCTGCCACTGGACAGAACGTCAACTCGTTCATCGAGATGCTCAAGGTGCAGTCCACCAAGGCGGTCAAGGTCGATCTGGCACTGCGGGCTGTTGCCGCAGCAGAAGCGATCGAGGTGGCCGACCACGATCTCGACGTCGAGTACGAGCGCATTGCCATGCAGGCTCGCCAGAAGCCTGCTCAGGTGCGCCGGGCCTACGAATCCAACGATGCTGTCACCGACTTGAAGGCACAGATCCGCAAGACGAAGGCGCTCGACTGGCTGGTCGAACATGCCGAACTCGTCGATACTGAAGGAAACCCGGTCGATCGTCAACTGTTGACCGGCGACCACGACCACGACCACGACCACGACCACGACCACGACCACGACCACGACCACGAGGGGCACGACCATGACTGAGCTGCGCAACTCCATCCCGATGCCGTACGTGGTCGAGCAGACCAGCCGCGGCGAGCGTACGTACGACCTTTACAGTCGTCTGCTGAAAGACAACATCATCTTCCTGCAGACACCGATCGACGACACCGTCGCAAGCGTCATCTGCGCCCAGTTGATCCATCTCGAATCCGAGAATCCTGACAAGGACATCAACCTCTACATCAATAGCCCCGGCGGCGACATTACGGCATTGTTCGCGATCTACGACACTATGCAGTTCATCAAGAACGACATCGCCACCATCTGCCTCGGTCAGGCGGCTTCGGCTGCTGCAGTGCTGCTGGCTGCCGGCACCAAAGGCAAGCGCCTCGCCCTGGCTCATAGCCGGGTGTTGTTGCACCAACCGTACGGCCAGGTTGGCTACGGTCAGGTCACCGATCTCGAATTGGCAGCAAAGGAAATCTTGCGGATGCGAGACTTGCTCGAAGAGATCCTCGAGATGCATACGGGCCAGAGCCGCGAGCGAATCCATGCCGACACCGACCGAGATTTTGTGTTGGAAGCCACCGAAGCGATCGAGTACGGCATCATCGATGCGGTACTGTCGTCTCGATCCGACGTCGACCGTACCGGTCCGATCCGCTGAACGAAAAAATCCTGGGGGAGGCACTACGTGGCCAAGTTTGGTGATACTGGCGAATTGCTGAAGTGCAGTTTTTGCGGCAAGAGCCAGAAGCAGGTCAAGAAACTCATCGCAGGCCCGGGGGTCTACATCTGCGACGAATGCATCGATCTGTGCAACGAGATCATCGAAGAAGAACTCACCGACGGCGGCGAACTCCGGTTCGATGAGTTGCCGACACCCATCGAGATCCGCACCTTCCTCGACGACTACGTAGTTGGCCAGGACGAGGCGAAAAAGATCCTGTCGGTCGCTGTCTACAACCATTACCGCCGCATCCAGTACCAGCAGAACAACGGCGTAGTTCGCCGCGACGAGATCGAACTTGCCAAGAGCAACATCTTGCTGCTCGGCCCCACCGGATGCGGAAAGACACATCTGGCTCAGACGCTGGCGAGGTTACTCAACGTGCCGTTCGCCGTCGCCGATGCCACCGCGCTCACCGAGGCGGGCTACGTGGGCGAAGACGTCGAGAACATCCTGCTCAAATTGATCCAGGCCGCTGACTTCGATGTCAAGAAGGCCGAGACGGGCATCATCTATATCGATGAAATCGATAAGGTGGCGCGCAAGAGCGAGAACCCGTCGATCACCCGCGATGTCAGCGGCGAGGGCGTGCAGCAGGCCTTGCTGAAGATCTTGGAAGGTACCCAGGCATCCGTACCGCCGCAGGGCGGCCGCAAGCATCCGCATCAAGAGTTCATTCAGATCGACACCACCAACATTTTGTTCATCTGTGGTGGGGCGTTTGCCGGACTCGATCAGATTATCGAACATCGCATCGGCCACAAGGGCGTTGGCTTCCATGGCACGGTTCGGTCGAAGGCCGACAAGAACGTGGGGGATCTGTTCGCACAAGTGCTACCTGAAGACCTGCTCAAGTTCGGCATGATCCCCGAGTTCATCGGTCGTCTGCCGATGATCGGAGCGGTACGCAGCCTCGACAAATCGGCGCTCACCAAGATTCTCGTCGAACCGAAGAACTCGCTTGTGAAGCAGTACCAGAAGGTCTTCGAGTTCGAAGATGTCGAACTCGAATTCAGCCCCGATGCGCTCGAGGCGCTTGCCGAGCAAGCGCTGTTGCGCGCCACCGGTGCGCGAGGACTACGGGCCATCCTCGAAGAGGTCCTGCTCAACACGATGTACGAACTTCCCGGTCGCGGCGACGTCGGCAGGGTGATCATCGAGGGCGATACGGTCCGTCGCAAGGTTGACCCAACCATGGTGCCGCGTGAACCCAACCGCACCAGTAGACCGCGTCGCGCTGCGTCTTGATGACCTACGCCGAGGCGCTGGTTTACCTTGACGACCACGCTTCATACGAAAAGACAGGCCACATCGAGTCCCCGTCGATCGAGCGGATGCAACGCCTGGTCGATGTGATTGGTTCACCACAACTGTCGTACCCCACGATTCACGTCACCGGCACCAACGGCAAGGGTTCCACCGCCCAGATGATCACACGGCTGCTCATGGCCCACGGTCTCACGGTGGGCACGTATGCCAGCCCGCATCTCGAGGTGATCAACGAGCGCATCTCCCGCAATGGCGAATCGATCAGCGACGAGGCGTTCGGCGAACAGATCGGTGCCATTGCAGAACTCGAACTGGTGGCCGGAGTACGCCCGAGCTACTTCGAGGCGGTCACCGCTGCCGCGTTTCGATGGTTCGCCGACGTGGCCGTCGATGTTGCCGTGATCGAGGTGGGCTTGCTCGGCCGGTGGGACGCCACCAACGTCTGCGATGCTCAGGTAGCGGTCATCACCAACATTGCGATGGATCACAACGAGTTCGCCGGCCCGACGAAGGCCGACATCGCGCGCGAGAAGGCGGGCATCATCAAACCGGACAGCGTCGCTGTGGTCGGCGAGACCGACCCTGAACTCGTCGAAATCCTGCTCGCCGGCGGTAGTCGTGCCGCATTTGCACGCGGCGAGCAGTTCGATGTGATCGAAAATCAACTCGCACTTGGTGGCCGATTGGTCGATCTGCGTACGCCGACGACGCTGTACCCCGAGGTGTTCATCCCCTTGCATGGGCGACATCAGGGTGACAACGCGGTGGTAGCGATCACGGCCGTCGAGGCATTCTTCGGCACGGCTGTCGCCGATGACGTGATGCGTGAGGGTTTCGCCGCTGTCGAAATGCCCGGCAGGTTCGAAGTGCTCGCTCGGCAACCGTTGGTCATCATTGATGGCGCGCACAATCCGGCGGGCGCCGATGCCGCTGCGCAGGTGTTCTTCGAAGATTTCGACCCCGCTGGTCAGCGAATCTTGGTGGTTGGCTGTCTGCGTGGGCGCGACCCCGCAGAGCTGTTGGAGGCATTGCGAGCCGATGAGTTCGATGTGGTCATTACCTGCACGGCACCATCACCTCGCGGTCTTGTTGCGAGTGAACTCACCGCCACAGCGGTTGCGATGGGCTGTGACGAGGTGATCGAGTGCGATTCGGTCGACCACGCGTGTGCCCGAGCGCTGCGCCAGGCTGGCGCCGACGACGCGATTCTGGTCACCGGTTCGTTGTACGTGGTCGGTGCCGCGCGCCCAACGCTCAAGCGCATGCTTCCCTAGCAACGCTGGTGGGGCAAAACCGGTGGGGGAACATGTGCGCGAGGCGGTAGCTTCAGGCCTCATGTCAGATCGCACTCTTGTCCTGTTGAAGCCTGATGCCGTTGAGCGTGGTCTTGTCGGCCAGATTCTTGATCGGTTCGAGACCAAGGGACTCGAGATCGTGGCATTGTCGCTGCGCACCCTCGACGCCGACATCCTCGCACGTCACTATGAAGAGCATGTCGGCAAAGGTTTCTACGCCGACTTGGTCGCGTTCATGGGTCGCGGTCCGGTGGTGTCGCTCCTACTCGAAGGCCCGCAGGACACGTGGGAGGTCGTTCGGGCAATGATGGGCGCTACCAACCCACTGAAGGCCGCGCCGGGAACCATCCGTGGTGATTACGGCACGCTGTTCACCGAGAATCTCGTGCACGGCAGCGACTCGCTGCAGTCCGCTGAGCGCGAGATCGGCATTTTCTTCGCGGATCTGTAACAATCAGTCAGCCCGGTACACTCCCACGGTGTCGCTGGAGCGACCAGCAGGTCGATCCGGTCCACCGGAATGACGTGGCCCCGAGCAGGGAGGTCTGGACCCATGGCGCGAAACAATCCTCTGGCACTCGGGCGTGATCTCGCGATCGACCTCGGGACCGCCAACACGCTCATCTATGCACGTGGTCAAGGGATTGTGCTCAACGAGCCATCCGTGGTCGCAATCGACATCACAGACGGTCGCCCCGTCGCCGTCGGCATCGAGGCCAAGAGAATGATCGGGCGCACTCCGGGTCGGATCAAGACGATTCGGCCGCTGAAAGATGGCGTCATCGCCGACTTCGAGGTGTGCGAGAAGATGTTGCGGTTCTTCATCCAGAAGGTTCACGCAAGCCGGTGGAGCAAGCCGAGGATGATCATCTGCGTGCCGTCGGGCATCACAGGCGTCGAACAGCGGGCTGTGCAAGACGCGGCCGAGTATGCGGGTGCCAGGCGGCCTGTGCACATCATCGAAGAGCCGATGGCCGCTGCCATCGGTGCCGATCTGCCCGTGCATGAACCCAGTGGCAACATGATTGTCGATATCGGTGGTGGAACGACGGAGGTTGCGGTGATCTCGCTCGGCGGCATTGTCACGGCCCAGTCCGTGCGGGTCGCTGGCGACGAACTCGACGAGGCGGTCATCCAGTACGTCAAGAAGGAGTTCTCGTTGGCCATCGGCGACCGCACCGCCGAGGAGATCAAGATGCACATGGGCTCGGCCTGGCCGCTCGATGAAGAACTTACCGCCGATATCCGCGGGCGCGATATGGTCAGCGGCTTACCGCGAACCGTTCCGATCACGACCGAGCAAATGCGCGAGGCCCTCGCCGAACCGATAGCTGCAATCATCGATGCGGTCAAAACGACGCTTGATAAGACCCCGCCGGAGTTGGCGGCCGACATTATGGAGCAAGGCATCACCGTCACAGGTGGTGGCGCGTTGCTGGCCGGAATTGCACAGCGTCTGGCGCACGAGACCGGTATGCCGATCAAAATCGCGCGCGATCCGCTCTTCAGCGTGGTCATTGGGTCGGGTCGGGCGCTCGAGAACATTGATGCAATGCGGGGACTGATGTCGCTGGGTGGCGACGAATAGATCGCGGACGGTCAACTCATGGCGATCTATTCGATGGGACGTCGGCGCGTCATCGTGGTGCTCGTGCTTTCGTCGTTGCTCCTGATCACGCTCGACATTCGGGGCAACGCTGCGATTGATCGTCTACGCGATGCCTTCTCGTTGGTGATCAAGCCGTTCGATACCGCGGCGAGAACGGTGTCACGACCGATTGTCAATGCGTGGCGCGGAGTCAACGACTACGCGCAACTGCAACGCGAAAACGAACTGTTGCGCCATCAAGTCGACGTTCAGCGTGGGGCCGAGATTGAGGCGCGGGCCGCAATCCTTGAGTTTCAAGAGTTGCTCGTGCTGAACCGTCTCACCGGTCTGAGCAATGTTCCGACGGTTACCGCTCAGGTGCAGGGCGCGGCGCCGAGCAACTACAGCTATACGATCGAGATCGACAAGGGATCAATCGACGGCATCGCTGTGGGAATGCCTGTCGTCAATGGTGCCGGGCTCGTCGGCAAGATCACCAAGGTGTTCCCAAAGGCCAGCGTGGTGTTGTTGATCACCGACCCGTCGTTCAGCGTCGGTGTGAAGGTGCTGACCGCATTCGACCCGCAACATCCCGGTGTGGCGGTAGTGATTACTCCGGGTGGTGGGGTCTTTTCGAACCAGACCACTACCTCCAGTTCGACGTCCACGTCCACGTCCCCGACCACGACTTCTACGACGATCGCCTCGTCCACGACGACAGCGGGCCTGCCGACGACCGTGACGAGCATTGCGCCACCGATTCTCGACGCCAACGGCAACCCCGTCGATCCCGGTCTCAGACCCGATGGCGTCGCCACGAGCGTCGCGGCGACCACGACCACGACCACGGTTGCGCCGTTCGAGGTGATCCGCGAGACGGGCACGCTGATCGGGCAAGGCCCTGGCAAAGCTCCGGTTGTGCGGTTCGTCGCTGCTTCGTCGACGACGGGCAAACTGCAGGTCGGTTCTACCGTGCAGACCGCCGGAGGTAACAACAGCATCGCTCCTGCCGGCCTGCCTGTCGGAACGGTTTCAGCTGTACGCGCCCAAAGTGGTTCGAGTGTTCCGATCGTCGAGGTCGAACTGGCGGCAGGAGACCTGACCGACCTGAATTTCTTGAAGGTGCTGCTGTACGTCCCGAACTCCGGGTCAGGCTAACCGATGCGCGCATTCGTCATCGGTCCATTAGCCCGGTTGTTTCCGATTGGCCTGTGCGTGCTTGCGATCCAACGGACTCTGCTCACGCAGCTGCTTCCGTTCGGGGTGGTGTTGCAGTTGGTTCTGGTATTGGTAGCTGCTGCTGGCGCGGGCGCTGGGCCTGAGCGGGGTGCCATCGCCGGGTTCGTCCTCGGCACGATGTACGACCTTGCCATTGGTACCCCTCTCGGGTTGTCTGCATTGGTGTACGCACTTGCCGGGTTCGCCGCTGGGTATGTGGTCACTCTGACTCCGACGCCGCCATGGTGGCTCTGCTCGATATTCGCTGCTATCGGTGCCGCGGTCGGCGAGGTTTCCATGCCAATCGGCAAGATGCTCATCGGCGAAGACGGCTGGGTTACCCGGCGGATGTTCACCGTCGTGCCGGTGGTGGCTGTGTTCGCGCTGGTACTCAGCCCATTGCTGGTGCCCCTCGGCCGATGGTGTACGTGTGCGAAACGACCCAAGTGGCGGGCGATCCCCGAGTGATCTCTGTTTTGTCCTTCCGGTCGCGGTCAGTGAGCGCGAGCGTGGCGCGGGTAACTTCGGTGTCCGATCGGCCAGACTGGTGCCATGGCAGTTGACCGTCGCAGCCGCCGCCTTGGCGCGCTCGCCCTCATCGCGGTGCTGCTGTTGGCTGCGCTCGGCACCCGGTTGTGGTTCCTGCAAGGGGTACAGGCGGCGTCGTACCAAGAGCGCGTCGACTCGGCAAAGACCCGAACGGTGTCGCTGCCACCCGAGCGCGGCCGCGTCTTCGATGCCAAGGGTCGGATTCTCGCCGACAACCAACGGATCCTGACGGTCACCATTGACTGGAACGTGATCAGACGGTCCAAACAGCGAGCCGAGATCTTCCAACGCCTATCCGGGCCACTGAAGATCCCGGTTGAAGAGATGGAGAACCGCTACGCCGGCAAACTCGTCAAAGGCAAGCGTGTTGGCACCCAGTTCGACCCTGTACAACCATTGCCGCTCGTCGAAGACGTCGACGAGGACACGGTGCAGTTCCTCCTCGAGCGTGCAGAGGACTATCCTGGCGTCGGCGTGATCGAGCAATGGCGCCGGGTGTACCCATACGCACCGCTGGCCAGCCATGTCATTGGCTACATGGGGGCGATCAACAAGACCAACCTCGACAAGTATGTCGAGCTTGGATACAACCGCAACGAGCGGGTCGGCTCGTTCGGCGTTGAGTCTTCTGCCGAGAAACTGCTCCATGGCCAGTGGGGTACCCAGGTGTGGGAGATCGACGCCGCCGGTAATACGGTGCGGCTGCTGTCCGAGCAGCAACCCGTCGCCGGTCAGGACGTGCAGTTGACGATCGACCTCAACGTGCAGCAGTTTGCTGAGCAAGCGCTCGAGACCGAATTGCGCAATCGACGGGATCTACCCCAAGAACTGCAGGCTCATAACGGAATCGATCCGAAGACGGGTCTGTCATTTTACGAGGGCTTCCCCGAATATGTGCCCTACAAAGCGCCTGCAGGCTCGGTGGTGGTGCTCGATCATTCCAACGGCCAGGTGGTGGCAATGGCCAGCTACCCCACGTTCGACAACCGCTGGTTCAACGCCGGCATCAGTAAGCCCAAGTTCGATCAGCTCTTTCCCCCGTCGAAAGATCCCGACAAGTCGATCCTGGTCAATCGTGCTGTTTCCGGTCGCTACAACCTTGGTTCGACGATCAAACCGTTCATCGCATGGTCTGCGCTCCATAGCGATGTGCTGGACCCCGGTTTCGTGTTCGAGGACCGCGGGAGTTACGAGCTGACCTCGGTCGACAAAGAGGTGTGTTCCAGTGGTGTGAAGTGCATTTTCAAGAACGCCACCGGGCCATTCGGTAAGCCGAGCCAGTACGGCGATGTGAAGTTGCCCGATGCGCTCGCTGTCAGCTCCGACTCGTTCTTCTACCGGATTGGCGAGTTGTTCTACTCGACGCCAGGCAAGCGCGATCAGTTGAAAGCCGACCTCGAGCAGTTCGGGTTTGGCAACGACAGCGGTATCGATCTGCCGTTTGAGTGGAGCGGTCGAATCCCCGACGATGCTGTCAAGAAGGAACTCGTCGACTTGGGCGTGCTCGGCAAGAAGGAAGCCAAGAAGCTGGTGGTAGGCGACCTGGTGCAGGTGGCGATCGGTCAGGGCCTATTCGCCTCGACGCCGCTGCAACTGGCCAGCGCGTACGCCACTCTCGCCAACGGTGGATTCCTGATGCGACCGCACATCTTCAAAGCGCTCTACGCGCCGCTGACCCCCGACGAGTCACCGGGTTGGGCAAACCTCGACGAGGGCACGATTGTAACGTCCTACGACAACCCCGATATCACTCACCAACTCCAGATGCCCGACAAGTTCCGCAATCCGATCATCGAAGGGTTGTCGCGTGTTATCGAGGGCCCTGGGTCGGAGTTCCCCGCCGGGTTCTTGCACCGTGCGACGGGTGAGTTGCTGTTTCAGACGTACCCATACGAGGCGCTGCCGATCGCCGGCAAGACCGGTACTGCCCAGGGTGCCAGTAACTATCCGTGGAATGACTCGTCGGCGTTCGGTGCGTTCAGCCTGGACGACACGCGGCCCTACACCGTGGTCGCCTACCTCGAAAAGAGCGGATACGGTGCCAAAGCGGCAGCGCCAGTGGTGAAGTGCATGTTCACGATGTTGGCCGGGCAGTTGACCCCCGACGCTGTTCAGCCGAGCGACCCGCTCGACCTCCGCTCTCCGGTCGCCGCACCCCCGCGCGAACTCACCGATCAGCGTTGCCTGCAGGGCAACGATTTCGTAGCGGTCAAGGACTGACGGCGCTCTACCTGCCGTGCGACTGCCATGACGCTGACCTTTCTCCAACGCAAGCCGAACTCGGGTCTCGGCAATATTCGGTCGAGCCCGAGTGACCCGAGCCGCAATATTGATTGGGTGCTCGCGCTGCTGCACGCCGCGCTGGTAGCGCTCGGCTGTTTCGTTATCTATTCGGCTTCTCGGACAAAGTCTCCAGATCCTTACCGCTACGTGACCCGGCAGGTGGTCTTTCTGATCGGCTCGTTCATCGCCATGATCGTGGTGATGTCGGTGGACTATGAGTGGCTGCGCGAACGAGCGCGGTTCTTCTACGGTGTCACCATCATGTTTCTGGTGATGGTGATCATCGCCGGAACTGTCAGCGGGGGAGCCAGGCTCAGTTTCGACCTCGGCCCCCTCAAGTTGCAGCCAGCAGAGTTTGCCAAGGTCACCGTGTTGCTGGCGCTGGCGTCATACCTGGCTGACGATCGAGAGGACGAGGTCTCCTATGCACAGTTCCTCGGCGGGCTGATCATGGTCGGAGTCCCGTCGGCGCTGGTGATCATCCAGCCCGACCTCGGTTCCGCTTCCGTTCTGATTGCCATGGCGATGGGTGTACTGATGATCGCGGGAGCGAAGCCGAAATACATCGCGTTGATCACGTTGATGTCGGTCATGACCGTGGTGGCCGCCTTGGTGAGCGGCATCATCAGTACGTATCAGATCGCACGTGTCAGGGTGTTCTTCAACCAGGACACGGCTGATCCCACGTTGAAGGACTATGTGTACCAGCCGCGCCACGCGATGCAAGCCATCGCGACCGGAGGCGTCACCGGCAAAGGATGGCTGCAAGGACCAATCACCAACGCCAAGAATGATATTCCCGTCCAATGGGCCGACTTCCCGTTCTCGGCGGTCGGTGAACAGTTCGGACTCATCGGATGCGCGGTCATCATTGGCCTTTTCGCCCTGTTGCTGCTGCGAATCTGGCGGATCGCGCATCTTTCGAAGGACACCTTGGGCACCTATCTCTGCGCCGGGGTCTTCACCATGGTGCTGTGGCAGGTGTTCCAGAACGTCGCGATGACGATCGGGATCATGCCCGTTACCGGGTTGCCGATGCCGTTCATCTCATATGGAGGCTCAGGCTTGCTGAGCTTTTGTATCATGCTCGGGATCGTGCAGAACGTCCACATGCGCCGCTATCGCTGAACTGACTTCAAACCACCAAGAAACTCCTGGCAGCGCCTGCCCGGCGGCGCTGTACGCGGGGTCAGGTCCGCAGCCGCGCTTGTCTGCGCGCCCCCGCCCAGGCCCGGCCTGCGGTGATCCAGTCGAAGTCGTATTCGTCCGGGTCTGCCCGCGCCCACGACCGCCTGGCCCGGCCCGCGCCCGCGCCCGCCTGGCCCGGCCCGCGCCCACGACCGCCTGGCCCGGCCCGCGCCCACCTGGCCCGGCC
>JANYDH010000037.1 GCA_025359865.1 Actinomycetes bacterium
ACCTGGCCAGCATCCGCCCGACCTGCGCGAACTGGAACGCTTCAGTACCAGACCAGTTACACGCCGCTTTGCTCCACGCCCGAACCGTCCGGTGATGATCACCCACAAACGCGCCCGTCACCTCGACACGATTCACGAACGTCGCGATCTGCGCGTGCAGACGGCGACGCTCACCATCGAACACACGTAGACACGCCTCAAGATCGGCCGGAGACATCCCGCCGATTGCATCAACATCAGGCACAACAAACGAACTCATCCGACCATCATCGCAAAGGGGCGTGACACAGTTAAACGAACACACGTTCGACATGCTGAAGAAATCGGCGACCGGGCGGCAGCGAGAACCCGAAGCACCGCCTGCGGCTCAGGCCAGCTTCATGAACATCTTTTGGACGTCCTCGATTGCGTAGCCCTGTGCGGCAGCCCGTTCCGGATCGGAGACGCACCACGTGAGCCCGGCGGCAACCAGCAGGAACCCCGCCTGTTCGAGTGCCTTGGTGACCGCAGACAATTGGGTGACGATGTCTCGACAATCTCTACCATCGGTGAGCATCTGCTGAACACCACGTACTTGCCCCTCAGCACGACGCAACCGACGAACAAGATCATTCATGGTCTCCTCTGGCAGTTCCATCGCCGTACCTCCTCGGGTTACCGCCAGCTTAGCCGTACCCCCTAGGGTATGTGTGGGATCCGAGCACACTGCAGTCAAATTGGGTAGACCGTCACCTCAGTGGCCTTTGCCGCGGCCCACATCTGCTCTCCGGGCCGTACGTCGAGCGAGATCATCGCGGCTGGTGTGATCTCGGCGACCAGAGAGATCGGACCAGCCAACTGGACCCGGACACGATCGGCACGATGATCGACATCGATAACGATGCACTGCCAACTATTGCGCGGGCTACCTTCTGGCGGTTGGCGATGCAAGGCCACCGCCTGCGGCCGCACAGCGGCAAACGCACGACCGGCCGGCACCCGGTCGGCCGCCACCACGACGGCGCCTCCATCGGCCACAAACCCTCCGTCCGCACCGACTCCAGCAATGAGATTCATGCCGACGAGGTCAGCGATGTAGCGCGATCTCGGATGCGCCGTCACATCGGTCATGGTGCCCGCCTGGACGATCTGTCCCGACTCGAGCACCACTACCCGATCGGCCAGCGAGAATGCATCCACCGGATCATGGGTGACCAGTACCCGCATACCGGCGAACGTCGAAAGATGCTGTCGAAGGTCACGCCTCACGTGCGACCTGGTACCCGCGTCGAGCGCGGCAAGCGGCTCATCCAGCAACAGCAGCCTTGGCTCGGTTGCGAGCGCGCGGGCCAACGCCACCCTCTGGGCTTGCCCTCCGGACAACTCTCGCGGGAATCGGGAGCCGAAGCCGCCGAGACCCATACGTTCCAACCACTCGTCGGCGGTGCGACGCGCCGAGGCGGCGCGAACGCCATGCGCCCGGACACCGAACGCTACATTCTCCCTGACCGACAGGTGAGCAAACAGCAGGTATTCCTGAAACACCACTCCGATCGGCCGGTCTTCGGCCTCCACGAACAGATCTCGTTCGGGATCATCCATCACGACGCCATCGAGTTCGATCTGTCCGTCATCGAGGGGAAGGAGTCCTGCCAGGCATCGCAACACGGTGGACTTTCCTGCGCCGTTCGGACCCAACAGCGCGACGACCTCACCCGGCACGAGATGGAGTTCGGCAGCAAGCTCGAAGCCGCCGAGCCCGACCCCGATCCGAGCGACCAGGCTCACGCCGACACCGAACTGACAGGGTGGGTTCCGCTACCCAACCAACGGTCGCGCAGACCGACCAGCACGGCAAACGAGATCACGATCATCACCAGGCTGAGCATGATCGCCTCGTCAGGTTTGGTCTCCAACGCGAGATACGTGACCAATGGCATGGTTTGTGTCGTACCCGGAAAGTTGCCGGCAAATGTCATGGTGGCGCCAAATTCGCCCAGCGCGCGGGCCCACGCCAGTACAGCGCCCGCTACTAGGGCTGGACGCACCGTCGGCAGCGTGACACGTCGCAGGACATACCATCGCGATCCGCCGAGTGTCCGGGCCGCCTCTTCGTAGCGCGGGTCGAGTTGACGGATGGCAGCCTCCACGGTGAGCACCAGGAACGGCATGGCGACGAACGTCTGCGCCAGCACTACCCCACGGGTCGTGAAGGGCAGCTGTACGTCGAACCAACGGTCGAGGTACTGACCGAACAGACCCCTGCGGCCGAAAGAGAAGAAGAGCGCAACCCCGCCGACCACCGGTGGCAGCACCATCGACAGTGTGCACAAGGCCCGAACCAGCCCTCGGCCTGGGAAATCGATCCGTGCCAACAGCAACGCGAGCGGGATACCGAACACCGCAGCGAGCACAGTGGCCTTCAGCGAGGTCTCTATCGAGAGCCACAATGCTGTGCGCACCGCCGGGTCGGAGAGCACGTGCCATGCCGTACTCCAGGGGGCGCGCCAGACCAGGCCGAGGAACGGCAGCGCGAAGAAGCCGACCGCCACCACCGCCAGGACCAAGACGGGGACAGGCAGCCGGTTGCGTCCCGGCTGACGCCGGCCGGAACGTATAGGGCGTCCACCACCGCCACCCGCCTCCCCGGCGCTCACGGCACCCCGAAGCCAAACTGTCGAAGGATCAGCTGTCCAGCATCGGACAAGATGAACGCGATGAATGCCGCCGACGTGTCGGAATTTCCGCCCCCCTTGACCGCCGCTACCGGGTAGCGGGCAATGACGTTGAATTGCGCTGGTATCGAGATGCCAGCGACGCTCGGCCCGGCCGCCAGCGCGTCCGTATGGAAGACAATGCCGGCGTCGGCCTCACCGACGGCGACCTTGCTGACAATCGCCTTAGCGTTCTCCTCGAGCGATCTCGGCGTGACGACCACTCCCGCGAGAGCGAACGCCTGCGCCGTATAGGCCCCGATCGGCACCGCCGGACCCGCCGTGACGAAAACCAGATCGGGTCGCGCTAGATCAGCGAGGCCGGAGATGTGCAGCGGGTTGCCCGGTGCCACGATGATCTCCAGCCGATTAGTGGCGAACACCGCCGGTGTTTGGAGGGTTCCCGTTTCATCCACCAACGTTGCCATGTTCTTCTCGTCGGCCGAGGCGTACACATCGGCCGGGGCACCTTGCCCGATCTGAGCAACCAACGCCGACGACGATCCGAAGTTAAACGTCAGGCGCACGTCGGGATGCAACGCCGAGAACGCCGCACCCATGCCACCGAACACCTCGGTCAACGACGACGCGGCAAACACGTTGAGATCTCCGGACAACGCGCCCGACCCCGAACTGGGTACCGGCTCGGATGAACCACATGCAAGCGGCAGAACCGAACTCGCTGTTGCCATTGCGGCAACAAGCAGTGCCCTCTTCATCACAAGCACCCAGTACAAAGCATGAGGGATACTGTAGTCAGTTCATCACTACTTGAACCTTATTTGGCGATGTTCTGAAGCGGTTGACTATCGTGACGACGTGACTCATCGGAAGAGCGCCAAGCCTGCTCCGGCACCACAAGGCTTGGCTGAGCAGGTCTGTTTGGTACTGGTCACGCAGGGCGTCGCCCACGGATGGGCGATTGGATCGCTACTCACTCCGGTGGCCGAGGGAGACCTGGGACGGATCTGGACCCTGAGCCGCCCACTCACCTATCGCGCCATCGACGGTTTGATCGAGCGGGGCCTGATCGAACGGCACGGCACCCAAACGGGCCGCGGACGAGACCGTGTGCTCCTCACCGCTACTCTGGCCGGTACCAACGCGGCACGCAACTGGCTCGACGAACCTGTCGCTCATCTTCGTGATGTTCGGATCGACCTCTTGCTAAAGCTTGCTCTGCGTGAACGCCAAGGCCTTGAGTCCGAATCGCTTCTACGTGCTCAGTTGGAGTTGCTGGCACCGACGATCGAGCGCCTGATCGAGCATGACACCGACGATTCGGTCGATCTCTGGCGTCGCGAGAGTGCCCGCGCGACGCTGCGGTTTCTTCGCGAAGCTCTTGACCCGCACCCAATCGGCACACTTCGCGAAGGGCCCGACCTGCGGCTGAGCGCTCGCAATCAGCTACGCGCAACCGTCGATGCTGTTCAGCACGGCGATGTGATGTCGATCATCAAGGTCTCGCTCCCCGATGGACAACGACTCACCGCTGCGATCACCAAAGACGCCGCACTCGACCTCGATATTGCAGCGGGCGACCACGTCATCGCAATCACCAAATCCACCGAGTTGATGATCGCCAAACCGTTCTGACGGCGAACCGGGTCTAGGTCGTCAAAGGGTGGGCAATGCAGCCAGAGCGAACGCGCGTATCCAACCGAACTGGTCACTCGCTTCGATCTGAGCATCGATCACCACCGTGAGCACGCGACCATTCTTGGTGATGGCCAGCGATGAGGTGGTAGCACTGGTCTGCTTCCACAGCGCAGGAAACCCAAACCCCTCAACCGGTTGGCCGTCGGTAGCGCCGCCACCGGCCAACCCGCCGACCATCTTGTTGAGCCGATTGGTGACAGCCGCATTGCTGCCAAACAGTCCGGCAACGTTTCCGATCGCGGCGGCCGCTACCGAGGCGTCGACCACCGTGCAGTTGATCTTCAGCCCAGATGGATGCACGTATTCATGGCCATGACTCACTCCACGGTTGCGGTCCTTGCCCGGAACGAACCCTTGTTGGACAGCGAGGGAGTCGAGCGCCGCCTCGAAGGGACCGTCATCGAATCGGTTGACCATGACTGCCTGCATGGGCGAGGGATTGATCGCCGCCATCTGCGCTGCCCCACGTTGGTAGTTCCAGTCGACCGAAGTACACCATGAGGTTCTGGTGATCCGTCCCGTCGACTCCATCCGCTCGTACTTCGATGACACGGCAACACGCCCGGGGCCAGCGAGGCGTAGCCACGGCGTCGCCGGTTGCCAGGTACTGAACCAGCCCCCTGACGCCGGTCGTTCGAGATGCATCGAAATCGAGGCCGTCGAATCCTTCCAGACAAACGCGCCTGGGTGCACCAATATTGTGTCTCCTGGGCCGAGGTCACGGATGAACACATTGCCGTGGCCGTGGAGCATGAGCAGGCCGGGAGTGGTATTGGCGCTGAACCGATCGAGGAACATTCCGGCCGGGTAGTGGGTCTCGGTCTCATCACCGTTTCTGGTGGTGTACCAGACGCCACTTTGGTACCACTCATATTCGACGTTGAGTGATGCCATCAAGAAGCGATGCTCACGAACGTCGACGGGCCGACCGGGGATGAGCGGCACCGCGATGGTTTCGCCCGGGACGTTGTCGGCGAGCGCCAGCGCTCCGGGGCCCGTGGCCTGCATCATGACAACATCCAGCCCTGCCATCTTTCGGTTCCACGCGCCCTTCAACGGCTGGTTGCCGAGTGTCACCTGGGTGTCTGCCCATAAGAGTTGGTGATGCGAGAAGTAAATGCCCTCACCAGCCCCAAGGCGTACTTC
>JANYDH010000009.1 GCA_025359865.1 Actinomycetes bacterium
GTGATCGTCGGCACCGAACTGTCGCCCGGCCAACCCGAAACGAAATCGGACGGCACCGTCGTCAACACATTGTGGGGCGAGATTGCATGGCAGCTCGGCGGTGCCGACGCCTTCGAGCTCGTCGCCGAGGCGGATCGAACCGGCACGAACCCTGGCCGCGCTATGGCCGACGTGTTCACTCTGTGCGGGCCGTGCCTGGTTCTGATCGACGAATGGGTCGCCTACGCCCGCCAACTTTTCGAGACCCGTGAGCTACTCCCGGGTGGACTGTTCGAAACACAGTTCTCGTTCGCCCAGACACTCGCAGACGCCGCCATCACTGTGCCAGGCACATTGCTCGTGGTCTCGTTGCCGGTGTCCGATGACCCGATGCGACCGGGTACCGCACCGATCGGCTCGGAATCCGAGGTCGGTGGCGTTGCGGGGCAGGAGGCCGCTCGCCGTCTCGGGAATGTGATTGGGCGCACCGAAACACCGTGGCGTCCGGCGTCCGCCGAGGAGAGCTTCGAGATCGTCCGCCGAAGGCTGTTCCAACCGGTCCCGGTCGATCGAGTGAAGTTCCGCGACGCGACGGCTCGAGCGTTTGGTGAGTTCTATCGAACGCAGGCCGCCGAGTTTCCTGCCGAGACTCGCGACGCTGACTACATCAACCGGATGAAGGCCGCCTACCCAATACATCCCGAGCTGTTCGCCCGTCTTTACGAGGACTGGTCAACGCTCGAAGGATTCCAACGCACCCGAGGGGTGCTGCGGCTGATGGCCGCCGTCATCTCCGCGTTGTGGGCAGCCGGTGATCAATCGCCGTTGATTCTTCCGGCCAGTATCCCGCTCGACGACACCGCTGTGCAGACCGAACTCGCCCGCAACCTTGACTACACGTGGCAAGCAATCATCGACACTGACATCGACGGCCCAACTTCGGTGCCGCACAAAGTTGACGTTGAGTTCCCCAACCTCGGTCGCTATGGAGCGGCGCGCCGATCGGCTCGTACTGTCTTCCTCGCGACGGCACCGAAGGGGGCTGCATCGGCCAACCGTGGCGTGGAACTCCAACGGGTGAAGCTCGGCTGTGCGCTTCCGGGCGAGTCGGTGGCGACGTACGGCGACGCGCTCAGCCGACTCACGGATCGCTCGTCATATCTGTATGTCGAAGGTGCTCGCTACTGGTACGGAACGCAAGCCTCCGTGGCCCGCCGAGCCCGCGATCTCATCGAGCAGTTCCTCTCCTCGCGACGCGACGAAGTCCACGCGCACATCCTGGAGCGCGTACGTGCTGCCACCCGGGAACGGGGCGAGTTCGTCGGGGTCCACGTGTGCCCCGCCAGCCCGGCCGAGGTGCCTGATGATGCCGACACGCGGCTGGTCGTACTTGCGCCGAACACGGCTCACGCGAACCGCGACATTGCGTCGCCTGCGCTGGCGGCGGCGCGGACGTTGCTTGAACAACGCAGCAGTGGCCAACGTCAGTTCCGCAACATGCTGGTGTTCCTTGCCCCGGATGTGAAGCGACTCGAAGAACTCGAACGTGGTGTGGCTGAGCACCTCGCGTGGCGTGACATCCACGCGCGCTGGGAACAACTCGGCCTCGACGCATTCCAACGTAATCAGGCCGATTCCAAGGAGTCTGACGCTGACAGAACCGTTGAGCGCCGACTGGCAGAGACCTATCAATGGCTCCTCGTTCCGCATCAGCCCGACCCGACCGGTCCGATCGAGTGGGAAGTGATGCGGTCCGAAGGGCAAGTCGACCTTCGCGCCGGCAAGCCCGTCGCTCAGCTGGCGCTCCCTGCGTCGCGCAAGTTGGTCAAGGACGGAGCGCTCGGTATCGCCTACTCCGCAGAGTTGCTTCGCGGGCTACTCAACCCCGGTGCGGCGCTTGCGTCGTTGTGGGACGGCGGACATACCACCGTCAACGCGCTCTGGGACGCTTTCGCTCGCTATCCGTACCTTCCCAGACTTCAGAAGAACGAGGTACTCCAAGCGACCGTTAGGCAGGGACCGGCCTCGATCACCTGGGAACAGCACGGCTTCGCCGTTGCTGATGCCGTCGATGCCGGTGGCCGCTACTCCGGGCTAACCACAGGCGAAATCGCCGGAACCGTCACCGGGACGAGCCTCGTTGTCAAACCACAACCGGCAGTCGAGCAAATTGCTGCCGATCTCGACTCTGTTCGTCGGAAGCACGAGGAAGCTGGACAGGCCCGGCCACTCGACGCTCCTGTCGGCCAGCAGCGTTCGGGCCTTGACTTTGTCGACACCGCCGTCCGCCGGTACTACGCCGTGGCCAAACTCGACCCGGAGCGAGCCCAGCGCGACTTCGCCAAGATCGCCACCGAGATCATCACGAACCTCGCCGGCCAACTCGGCACCGACCTCGAAGTCACCGTCGAAATCCAAGCCCGCAACCCGGACGGCTTCACCGAATCCGTCGTTCGCACGGTCAGCGAAAACGCCCGCACCCTCAAGATCGACACCTCGTCGTTCGAGCGGGAGTAGCGATGTCGGCGGGTATTCTCCCGGCCCAGCAGCCAGCGGTGGTAGCGGCACCCACTTCAGCAGCCCGCGTGAGCCCGATTGCGGTGGCAACAATTGCATCTTGAACAAATCATCGTGCATGGGCTGAGGGCCGCAGCTACGGCTCCCTACGTGTGCAACCTGCCCGGCCGGTTTTCGGTGCTGGCAGGAGCAAACTCTGGCGGGAAGTCCACAATCGTAGACGCCATCGTTCTCTCACACCGCGACGTTTTCCCTTACACACCGCGCCCATCCTCGTCTTTCCTTTCGCAGAAGGTGGCTACCCGAACGATCGATGTCCGATATGCGATCTCGTCAACCGATCCGTCCCCGTTGGGGGACTTGCTCGACGCTCACGGTGCTGCGCCGAGTTGGACCACCACCCTGACCTCCTCGATGGGCCGGGTGTCGACCGCTGGCAACCAGGTCCTTACCGAAGGTCAACTGCCAGTGCTCTACCTCTCACCGACGCGCAATCCGGCGTTGGACCTCGGGGGGCGGGAGGCGCGGCTGATCGTCGAGTTGTTGAAGTCACAGGGTCTGCGTGACAGGGGCGACAAGTCCCTGAAGGAACTGCGCGGACTACTTGGCGGTCTGATCGGCTCGGTCGTGAACAAGTGGCCGGTCGCGGACGCCGAAAAGCGAGTAGGAATTCATCTTGCAGAACTGACCGACGGGGTTGCCGGTCGAGTGCCATACCTCGGAAGTACCCTGATCGATGACGTTTTCCTCGCCCGTGTCTTCGAATTTCTCGTTAGCACGGCTGGGGCCCAGCGGGGCGATGCTCGTCGACTGGAGACCGAGGGGCTCGGTTACTCCAACTTGCTCGAACTTGCCGTCATCCTTGCTGCGATTCCGGACCTCACGCACGCTGCCACCCCGATAATGCCACTCGTGCCCGACGTTGTTGCCGACGACGTCAGCGAAGAGAGTTTGTCGGATGAGGAGCGCCAAGCCTTCATGCGGGATGCGGAAGAGAACGCGGCGCTTGATGACGAGACGTTCTTTGCCGGAAACTTCCACGCAGTTGTGCTGCTTGAGGAGCCTGAGGCGCACCTTCATCCACAGCTTCAACATGGGCTCGTCTCATACCTGAAGGAAGTCGTGAGGGACCGTCCGGAGGTGCAGGTGATCATCACGACGCACTCGGACCAGATCGTCGCTGCGTCGGACCCAGAGGACCTGGTCGTTTGCGTCCAAACAAACGATGGACCAGCGAGCCGGACGATCAAGCACTTCCAACTCGCTCCTTCGCACCTGGCGCTCGCTCGTCGCCAACTGGACGTGAGTCGTTCAGCGTCGATTTTCACTGATCGTGTTGTGCTGGTGGAGGGACCGACCGACGCAGTCGTATTCCGAGCGTTTGCACGAGTTTGGGCCGGAGCCGATCGAATGAAGTCCCGGTTCGTCGATTCGCTCACGATCACGGTGATCGGCAGTCGGGTCGGCCCTTGGTTGTACCGGCTGCTCGCGGACCCTGCTCAGCCCATCAGCTCGCGACTGGCAATCTTGGGAGATAGCGACGGCAAGCCACCGCCAAGATGGGTGCCCATCGCAACCGCCAAGTCGCTAGGCCGTCTCCAGGTCTTCTACAGCGATCCCACTCTCGAGCCTTCATTGCTCGCTGGCAACGTCGAGATGTTCAAGGCATTGCTCGGTCACAAGGCCGAGAGATCGCGACCGTGGAAGAACGGCGCGGAGCCCGATGTCGCTGGTGTCGCAGCGTTCTTCGGGAGCAGCGGGCGCTCACGGAAGGCCGGATTCGCGGATGACGTGGCGGCGTACTGCGAGAACAATGCCGACACCGTGACAGTACCAGCGCACATGCAGGCACTGATCGAGTTCGTCTGGGAGGGGTTTGCGATGCCCGCCGCGCCACTAATACCTACATGATTGTCCATCCGATGAATTCGGAGCAGCTGCGTGCTGCAACCACGCGCGCTCCGCTCTGCTATGTCAAAGCGGGTCCAGGGTCCGGCAAGACCTACCTGGCGACGGAGGCCTTCGGCTTCCTGCGTCACGAGCGCTACCGGGACGATCCGCGAGGTGTGCTCGGTGTCACGTTTGCCCGTTCGGCACGTTCTGAGCTTGCAGCGCGCGTCGGAATGCGCTGGGGTTATCGAACGATCGGTTGGCCTAGCGGCGTCTGCACCTTCGACGAGCTTCATCGCCAATTGCTGCGCTATCTCGTAGTACACGGCTTCATCGACTGGCCGTCTGGGCGTTTCCCAACCAAGGTTGATGACAGTTGGCAGGACCACCCAGGGTCGACGGGAAGCCCAGGTAAGAGGACTCGCTACATGCTGACCCTCAATGACGAAGGTGCCGTCGTTGCGGCAAAGGCGATAACCGAGCGCGCAGCGCCCAAGCCGTGCTTCACCGATCCGACGCACTTGACGACGGCTATCGCAGCGGGCTTCTGCACGCACGCTGACGTCCGCAACGTGCTGAGTGCAGCAATGGACCCGCAGTTCAAACGAACTTTCAGTGCGGCCGTGAGCTCGTGCCTCGGACGAGGCTACTGTCACTTGATCGTCGACGAGGTCTTCGACATGAACCACCTTGACGCTCTGGTCGTCGAACGTGCGATCGAGGCCGGCGTAACTGTGACGCTGGTCGGCGATCCCTGGCAGAGCCTCTACGAATTCAGGGGCGCATCGCCCGACGAGGTTCACCGGGTACTCCAACGAAAGCAGTTCCAGACGATCGAGATGCCAGGAGCCCGCCGGTACCTCACGGATGACATGCGAACACTCGCCCGTCGATTGTTCGATGAGCAACCGTTCGCGGTGATTGCTGCACGGAACGGCGACGAGTTTGACATCGTTCTCGCTCACGACTGGAACGCCCTCTGGGACGAGCGGCGCATCGCCGTGCTGCCAATGGGACGACCCAGCGGACTGGACGGCAGCGAGCTGGCCAACTGTTTCGTTCTCCTCCTCAACGAGGTCGTACGCGGCTACTTCGGACGTGACGCAGCCGGAGTCGTCGAGGCACGGCGCAAGCTGAGCGTTGAGACGTGCGAAGGCCGGATCGGCAAGGCGCTTGCCTTGCTTCGAAATCCCGCGGTGGCCCTGGACGACGTCTGGGCGGCGCTCCAAGCTGAGTTCCAGCCGCCGGGAGTTCGGTGGGCAATCAAGGGTAAGCGGGCTACGTCCTCAATGGAGCGGTTGCGTGAACTTTGCTTACGAGCGTCATCTCCGGCTCTCGGGCTGACGATTCACCAATCAAAGGGGCTTGAGTGGGACAACGTCTTGCTCCTAAACGGCGAGCTATCGACGAACCCCACGGAGCTGAATTGCCTCGAACGGCGGCACGAAGATCACCGCAGCGTCTACGTCGGTCTCACTCGCGCTCGCATGAAACTTCGTGTGCTTCACGTGCCCGGCAATCCGTTTTCTCCTCGGACTCCGATCGCGCGCGTCAAACGGCCGTGACGCATCGGGGTCGCCTTGGGCCGACGGACCGCGCCCCGACCACGTTTGTACCGGCGAATCGAGGCCGAGTTTCTGACGCAGCGTTTCGCGAGCACGCCCGGAGGCTCGGAATGGAGTTCCGCGACGACACCGAATACACGCCTGCATAGCTCGACGCACGACTTGATCGGCTGCGCTGCGAGCTGGAGCTGTCACATGGCCGAGCCCGCAGGGCTCAGCTCGCGCAGCTTTCAACGAGCCGCACGGATCGGGAGTTGTAACGCCGGACGCTTGTCGGGCGAGAGTCAAGAGTGGAAATGAGAGCGAGGTTCCGATCGTGACGCAGAGCAACGCAATCGGGCTCCTTGACATCGAGACTGTTGCTTGCCGACTTGGCGTATCGGCTCGGTACATCCGTCGACTCGTCGCGGAGCGCCGGATCGCGTACATCAAAGTGGGTCATCTGATCCGGTTCGAGCCTGTCGTCGTTGATCTTTGGATCGATCAAAACCGGATCAGTCAGCTGCGCCCAGGCGCAGGACGCTCCTGAACGCGTTCGACATCAGCGTCCCGAACCCGCGTCGGCAACCCAAGTCCGACCGTCTAATGCGCCACAATGCGCCACGCGATCGCGAAAGACCTGGTCAGCGAGGTTCCTTTGCGCTTCTGATGCGCCACAGTGCGCCAACAGGGGCAAACGCTGGCACGCACGAGTGCGATTCGACCGGTCTCAACGATGTGCGTCAGCCGGATGAGCCATCAAGGAAGCGCTCGATCTTGGCGTTGCCGACAACGTCCTCGCCGTCGAGCGCGCCAACGTAGGTCTTCACAAGCGTGTCGACGCTGTGGCCAAGCCGCTTGGCCGTCTCGCCAAGCGGGAGTCCGCTGCGAAGCCAGGTCGTCGCCGCCGCATGTCGGCAGTCGTAGACACGTAGCGGCGGCTGCCCGATGGAGGCGAGCGCGCGGTGCCAGGCCCGAATCCAGTTCGACTGGTTCGGCCTCGACCCGGACGGTGTCCGAAACAGGAGTTGATCATCGGTGACGAGCTGCCGCTCATCGATCCACGCGCTCAGAATGCCGACCAGCACCGGCGGGATCGGCACGACCCGAGGCCCGGTCTTCGGTTCGCCCGGCTCATCGAAGGAGATGTCCGCCTCGGTGACGTGCAGCCGTCCCCAGCCGTCGCGTGGCAGATCAAGCGAGCCGACGCGGAGCATCACGACCTCGGAAGGACGCAGGCCGGCGTAGTAGGCGACGGCGGTCATGACGCGGTAGTTCGCACTGCCCGGCTGATGGGTCGTCAGCGCATCGATTGCGCGGGCCATCGTCGCCGGGTCGGGTAGCCGCCGCAGGTCGACTGACCGTCGAAGCCGAGCGACCTTGCGACGAGCCCGCGTCCTCGACCTCGGTGGCCACGGGTCACCAGCCAGCAGCCCGTCATGCACAGCGGCCATCACGCAGGCACGCGCCACGATACGCGTGCGGTTTGCCGTCGTCGCGGCGAGTGGCTTGCCATCGAGTCGCAGGCCGAGCCCACGATCGATCCGCCCGACCGTCTCACGATCCAGCGCTGGAAGCGTCAAGGAGTGCTTGTCGAGCCACGCATTCCAGTGGGCATCGGCCACCTCGGTGTGAGGCGGCAGCGCCGCGGTCAAGTAGTGGCGAAGCTGCTCGTCGGCCTTCTTCGTCAGCTTCGGCGCGTCAACCGCGAGCATCACCAACTTCGCCAAACTCTCGATCGCCGACTTGCGGGTGCGCGGCTGCCACTCAGTCCATTGCTCGCCGAGCCATCGGCGCGCCCACTCGTACACCGTCAGCGGAACGACAGGCTCGTCGAACGTCGACTCGGGGATGGCGACCGGTATCGCACTCCACGACTCGGGTTCGCCGGTCGTGAGATCGAAGCGCTGGTCCTCGCGTGCAGCTTGCAGCAGCAACGAGAGGTAGCGGTCCGCCTCCGCCTTGGTGCGGAACGACTTGCTCTTTCGCAAGCCGTCAATAGTCCAACGAGCAATCCACGGACGCTTGACTCGGGAGTCAGTCCGGCGGTCTTGCGCGCCGTGAACTCGTAAGTCGTGCACTGGTCTGGTCATCGGAATCCTCCGCTACTTCTCCCACCCCGGTGAGGGTGCTTCGTTACGAATCGGGGGAGGAGCGGGGGAGGAGATTGCTTCGAGGGGTCTCAGTAACCTCTCGAATGGTGCCTGACCAGGGGGAACGAACGTTCTGACATGCGGTTTCCTAAATCGCAGGTCGGAGGTTCGAATCCTTCCGGGAGCGCGAAAAAGTGGCTGTGAGCTGGTAGTTCTGCGTACGGCTGATTTGGGCAGCTGAACCGTTTGGTCCCATCGGCTGTCGATTCTCGTCCCGATTGGGAAGGCTGAGGGATGAGAGTGCCCGTCGAGGTTGTGCAATGACTCGTTGCACAAGTCCGGTTTTTGGTAGCTCTGTCGCCGGAGACTGGGTTCGTGGCTGCTTAGACGACAGTTGGTTGGCGCCCGGAGGCCAGCAGAATCACGAACGCGACGACCATTGCGACCGCCAAGTAGGCGAAGGCCCACGATGGGCCGAAGGCGGTCCATAGAATGCCGGCGACAAGGCTGGCTGCGAGGTAGCCGAAGCTCTGCGTCGCAGCGAGCAGTCCGAACGCAGATCCTCGGATGTCAGCTGGGGCGTGGGTGGCGACAGCGGTGTGCTCGGCGGTCTCGACGCGGCCGATGCCGATGCCTGCGAGAACGAACCAGGGCAGCAGGATTTGCCAGTTGGTCGTGTCGTGGGTGAAGCCGAGATAGGCGATCCCGAATGCGGCGACGCCGACGATCAAGACGCGTGTCGCGTTCGTGCGGTCGGTGTGCCGACCGGCGGCGAGGCTGGTGACGGTGGCGGCGGCGTTCGGGTTCGTCGGACAATGCGCCACCTCCGAGGCGGGCGACACCAGCGAGAGCATCACTGAATCCCTCAATCGCACCCAGAGCTGAGGCCGGTGCACCGAGGGTCGAGGTCAGCAGCGACGGGAGCAATGCTGTGGGTATCTCGTGGCCGATGTCCGCTAGCAAGCTCGCTCCGCCAATTCCTTTGACGCCCGGTGTCAGCCACGGATATCGCGTGTGCGTCTCTGTGGTCATGGTGGTGATCTGGTCGTCGATAGCACTCATCGTGTCAGCCGAACAGGAACCTCGCTTGATCGCGAGGTGAAGGGCTATCGGGGTGTCCGCACCGTGGGTATGTCGAGGAACACTGCGTCCGGGTTTGGAA
This sequence comes from Actinomycetes bacterium, assembly GCA_025359865.1. Classification (GTDB taxonomy): domain Bacteria; phylum Actinomycetota; class Acidimicrobiia; order Acidimicrobiales; family Ilumatobacteraceae; genus VFMC01. Next base: position 9,186 of record JANYDH010000009.1, read on the forward strand.
TACACGACGTAGCCCGCCGGCGACGGCGGCGAAGCACGACGAAGGTCGCGATCGCGCCGACAGCGATCGCCACAGTTCCGAACAGCGCAAACCCTGCTGCGGTTCCGACACCGATCGCGGCGAGGAACCCGAGGATCGGCCCAGCGCAGCACGCCGCGCAGGCGACTGCGCCGACGCCGACGATGGCGGCGCTCTCCTTCTTGGTGCTCATGCTGGCTGACCGAACAGCGAGTGGAGTACTGGGAGGGCCTCGCAGGGTGCGCGGACCTCGAGGGCGAGGCCGCGACTGTCGATGGTGATCGCGAACGTGAAGAACTGGCAACAGTCCTGCTCGGCGGCGGCGAGTCGGATCAACGCGCTCAGCGGCGTTGCTGGCCTGAAGGTTGCCCGCAGTCCGTCGTCGATTGACTCGCGATGTTCGACGTTTTCGAGGAGACGTTGCCACTCGTCCAATCGGCCGCCCATCGACTGCGAGCCGAGGGTGCACACAATCGGCACCGTGACACTGGTCCGGTCGGATTTTCCGCTGAGGGTGACGAACTGCGCCCTGGCGGGCTCGATGTTGTCGGAGCTGTCCGTGATGCAACCGCAGTCGTCGTTGCACGGACCTTCCGGGCGATGGGTCTCGAGAGTCGCTGCTGCGCGTTGCAGATCGGAGGTCAAAGTCATCAGCTCGACGATCTGCTGCTGGGCGCTGGTGAGCTTGTCGGCAACGAGCGCGCGGAGTCGGTCTTGCACGGGTCTGCAGCGTCCGCCGTCCCAGGCGACTGTCAGGTCTGCTATCTCGTCGAGGCTGCAACCGAGTTGCTTGGCGCGGGAGATGAACGCCAGTCGCTCAAGTGTCCGGTCGTCGAACAGGCGATAGCCGGCCGGAGTACGACTCGATGGCGGCAACAGCCCGATCTCTTCGTAGTAGCGCAGCGTGGCGGCGCTGAACCCGCTGCGTTCGGCGACGTCCTTGATCTTGTAGCTTGCGCTCACCACTGCAGCGTAAACCTTCAGCTCAACTTGAAGGTCAAGAGTTTGTTGCCTGACTGCCGCCGGGAAGCATCCGCACTAGCGCTACCTCAGGGCAGTCGGTCATTTCCGAAGTCTGGGTGGCGATGCTGGTGATACACGGCCATGACAATGAGCTGTTGAGCCGTGGCCCGGTAACGCACGACGTACGGAAAGCCAGCCGTTGCGACCTTCCGTTCGACGACGACGCCATGGTCGTCGTGGATCGCAGGTGCTCCCGCGTTGGGCCAGCGGCAAGCTGATGCGATTGTTGCGCCTACGGCCCCGACGAACCGGTCGCCCAACCCCGGCTGTTGCTGCTCGTACCATTCCCACCCGCTGACGACATCGCCCTCTGCGAGCGAGTGGAGCATGAAGGGCAAACTCATGCGTGCTGGGGCTACGCGCGACGTTCGTCGATGCTCGTGACGAGGTGTTCCCACGTCACGAGCTTGGCCTCGCCCGAGTCCAGCAGTGTTTCCCGACGTTCGGTCTCAGCAGACCACAGTCGGTCGACCTCGGCGTCCTCAACGCTCTCCGAGTCGAGGCTTGCGAGCAGGCCTGAGGCCAGCAACGCTCGGTCTTCAAGCGGGAGCGTGAGTGCTTGCTCAAGGAGCGTCTCGGCTGCAGCGGTCACGAGAAAACCATACCTGATGCCGTCGGCGAGGCGGTATCGCCGGGCCGTCGGTGTGTGGCCCGCCGGAATGTAACGAAAGGTAACGAGGCGACAGTTACATTTCCCGTTGGCCACTCCACGAATCTTCGCGTGAGATTGGTGAACGCGTTCTGACCTACCCGAGGGTTGAGTCGACTCGTTGATTGCCAACGCGTTCCTCATCGTCGAGCGCTCCGACGTAGGTAGAGACGAGCGTTTCGACGCTGTGTCCGAGTCGTCGGGCTGTCTCAGCGAGCGGCATCCCCGCGCGCAGCCATGTTGTGGCTGCGGCGTGTCGGCAGTCGTAGATCCTGATGGGTCGTTGACCGACCGATTCGAGTGCGCGGTGCCAAGCCCGGGCCCAGTTTGATCCGATCGGCATCGTGTCGTTGCGGGTTCGGAACAGCA
>JANYDH010000118.1 GCA_025359865.1 Actinomycetes bacterium
GGCGTAGGCGCGTTCGCATGCGCCGATGGCCTCGATGAGTGTTTCGAGCGAATCGATCTCGGCGATGGTCAACTCCATAGGTGTCATCGTATCACCTGGTTATCCGAAAAGCGAACATATGTTCGATCTAATTCCATGAGCTATCGTGTCGGAATGTGCCGAAACATCACCACACTGCGTGGGCTGCAGCCGATGGCCACCGCTGAGGAGATCGAAGCCGCCGCTCGCCAATACGTGCGCAAAGTCAGCGGGGTTCAGGCTGTGTCGGCGGCTACGGGTGATGCCTTCGAACGGGCCGTGGCCACGATCACCGAGGCCACGACGACATTGCTGGCCGACCTACCGCAACGCAAGCAACCGCCCACCACGGTGCCACCGCTGCGACGAATCACTGCGGGGCGACGTCCCAATGCGTGAAGTCTGCTCGCAAGCCACGATGCTGCACCACGACTGGCCGCTGCGGAGTTGACGGTGGGTGGTTGCCCGGACACCTCGCGTCAGGATGGGAAAGGTTTCTTGCCGATTCGTTCCGGTTGGTGACCGTCGTTGTCCCCCATAGCTGGTGAAGACTGCAGAGGTCGGGAATCCGGATCGGGGTGATGGCGTGGCTGGCCGTGCAGCAATGTTCAAGGAAGCGGTGGCGATGGTGGCTGTCGTGGCGATCACCGCCGTGGTTGCCGCTGGGTGCAGCGACGGCGGCAACTCGGTAGCGCCGTTGCCGTCGGAGTCGGGAACCTTTCCGGCCGCGCAGTCAACCGCGGCCGACACAGTGATCGTGTCGACGACCGCTACGCCAGCTACGACGCCGGTCACAGCGCCGGTTACCACAGCGGCGTCGTGGGGGGTTGACTCGACGCCTGCGACGGCTACGGATTCGAGCGATCCCGCCGGACCAGCCGACTCGGCCACCTCGACCAGTGAGACGTCGACAACATCGGAGGATTCCACTATGGCTCCGTCCACGGTCGTGCCCGGTGGTGTGGTCGGTCTGTCCGCCGATGGGCCATGGCGGCTGGTCGACTCCGCTCCCGGGGTCAACTCGCCAGGCCTGGTCTACGAACTGATGCCCAAGTTGTGGGTGTTCCTACCGACCGAAGAATCCAAAGACGACGGCACCCTGTTCGTCCCCTCACCCAACGACATCCCCATCATCGAGGCCTACCTCCAAGCGATGCTGGTCTATTTCCGGGCATCATCATCTCGACCGATCGACTTGGCGGATCCCGGTTGGAAGGACCACTTCGGCGACGGTGGCGAAAGCTATCTACGTTTTCTCACTCCGAAGGAAGCCGACGATGAGTATGTCGACCTTGATATCGGAGTCGTTTTACGTCCTCGTGTGATCGGTGATGGTAGAACCGACTTTACTGCAGTCGTCTTCGATTGCGTACTTGACGGCTCGGTTTTCCGGAGATCCGATGAATCTCTTGCAGTTGGGTCAACGCAAGGGGTAATTCGTACGGGCCTGGCATCGCCCATCACGCTGGGTGACTCCGGTTGGCTCGTTGACTTCGTCACAAACCAGGAGGATGCTTGCGTATGAGAGCAATGGCCGCGCTGATCGCTGCGTATCTAACGCTCTGTCCTAGTTCTGTCGTGCTGGCTGGCGGCGGGGCGCAGGGCGGGGGGGACTTGCCGCCTTTGTCGGTGGCTGGGGTTCGGCGGGTGGACATTCGTAATGAGTCGGGTGGGTTGACTTCTTATGCTTCGATTCCTTGGGGGTCGGAGTTTCGGTCGTATGGCGGGGGTGGCGGTGCCCCGTGTTTGTTCTTGGCTCCAGCGGACGGCTATACGTCCGATGGTCAGGCCATGGTGCAGGGGCAACTAGTGCTTTCGCAGCGGTGGATCTTCCGTGAGGAGCTTCCAGTTTCGTTTGGTGAGCCGAATCCTGCCCAGCCCGCCAGCGCTGGACCGCTGGCTTCGGCAGTGCGTTCGTTCCTAGTGTTCTGTGACGCGTACGACGCGAACCACACGGTTGGATTCGTGCAGGTGCCGCCGAGTGATCCGATGCTTGATCCGCATGTGCGGTTGGATTCGCTGTACAACGGTCTGCAGCTCGTGCGCCCGGTGGTGTATCACGATCCGGTGATCGACCGATGGGGTGGGCTGGTGGTTCGGTTGCCTGCGTGGTTGGCGATCGATCCGGCCGGGTGGACACCGACGCGATCGAACCCGTCGTACTACCGGGGATGGGTGCTGTACCTGTTGTCGGATCCGGCGACACTCGAGTTCTTGGTCGACTTCAGGCCGAATCCTGACAAACCGAGCGCCGCTTTTCATGGTGTGGTCGGCTGTGTGGGCGGCGAGACGGCACCGCCGGAGAATGACGGCGGGCCTGCGTTCCCCGTTGTGCCAGAGCTGCCGTTACAGACCGAGCCGGGGGTCAATGGTCCGTGTGAGTGGACACCGCCAGGCCCAGGCATGGTCACGATCCAGGCCCGGGTGACGTACCACATCACGTTCTGGGCGAACGGGTTCACCGAGGAACAACCGGACTATGTCTGGACCAGCGCACCGGTGACTGTGACCACCGGCGAGTTGACCGCCGTGAACCTCGACCCGACAGGCTGACACCAGCACCCGACTGCACCCTTTGGCACGCGCCGACCGCGCCGACCAAGCCGATTGCGCCGATAGCGTTGTCCGTTGTGCCTGTGGCCAGTTCGGTTCAGGCGCGCCCCGCAACAGCGGCTCCCACGACGCAGACGTAGAGGAAGAGTACACAGATGGCCAAGCGCGAATTCCCCCTCGAGCGCACCCGCAACATCGGCATCATGGCGCACATCGACGCCGGTAAGACCACCACGACCGAGCGGATCCTCTTCTACACCGGCAAGAGCTACAAAATCGGCGAAGTTCACGACGGCGCCGCCACCATGGACCACATGGCGCAGGAGCAAGAGCGAGGCATCACCATCACGTCGGCCGCCACCACGTGCATCTGGAACAACCACCGCATCAACATCATCGACACACCGGGCCACGTCGACTTCACGATCGAAGTCGAGCGGTCGCTACGCGTGCTCGACGGTGCGGTCACCGTGTTCGACTCGGTCGCCGGCGTTGAGCCGCAAACCGAGACGGTGTGGCGTCAGGCCAACAAGTACAAGGTGCCACGCATGTGCTTCGTTAACAAGATGGACCGCATTGGCGCCGACTTCTACCGCACGGTCGACATGGTCAAGACCCGCCTCCAGGCGGTCCCCGCGGTGCTGCACCTGCCCGTCGGCTCGGGTGGCCCTGAGAGCAACAAGCCGTTCGCTGGCTTGATCGACCTCGTCAAGATGAAGGCGCTCATCTGGAACGACGAAGAGCTCGGCGCCACCTGGGAAGAACTCGACATTCCGGCCGACATGGTCGATCAGGCCAACCAGTACCGCGAGGAACTGCTGGAGACCATCGCTACCAGCGACGACCATCTGATGGAAAAGTACCTCGCCGGCGAAGAGTTGACCGAAGCTGAGATCAAGGTCGCCATCCGTAAGGGAACGTTGGCATTCGATTTCGTGCCGATCCTGTGTGGTTCTGCGTTCAAGAACAAAGGTGTTCAGCCCATGCTCGACGCTGTGATCGACTTCCTCCCGAGCCCGCTCGACATTCCGCCCACCACGGGTACCAAGCCCAACCACGAAGAAGAGATCCTCACTCGCAAGGCGTCCGAGACCGAATCGTTTGCGGCGCTGGCGTTCAAGATCGTGGCCGATCCATTCGGCAAGCTCACCTACTTCCGCGTGTACTCGGGCCAGATCAGCAAGGGCGAAGAGGTCTACAACTCCACCAAGGAAAAGCGTGAGCGTCTCGGTCGAATCTTGCTGATGCACGCGAACCAACGCGAAGACCTCGACATTGCCATGGCCGGCGACATCGTTGCCGGGCTCGGATTCAAAGACACCACGACGGGCGACACGCTGTGCGACCGCAACGATCCGATCATTCTCGAGCGGATGATTTTCCCCGAGCCCGTAATTCACGTGGCCATCGAACCGAAGACCAAAGACGACCAGGACAAGCTCGGCAAGGCGCTCAAGTCGCTGTCTGACGAAGATCCCACGTTCCGGGTTCGTACCGATGAAGAGACCGGCCAGACCGTCATCTCCGGCATGGGCGAACTGCACCTCGAGATCTTGGTCGACCGGATGATGCGCGAGTTCGGCGTGGTCGCGACCGTTGGTAAGCCGCAGGTGGCGTACCGCGAGACGATCACCCGCATCGTGGAATCGGTGGAGTACCGCCACATCAAGCAGTCAGGTGGTTCCGGCCAGTTCGCCGTCGTCAAGATCACGCTCGAACCCAACCCGGGCAAGGGCTATGAGTTCGTCGACAAGGTCAGCGGTGGTCGCATCCCGCGGGAGTACATCCAACCGACGAACCAGGGCATGCAGAGCGCGCTCTCGTCAGGCGTGCTCGCCGGCTACCCGACCGTCGATGTGAAGGCCATCCTGGTCGACGGCCAATACCATGATGTCGACTCGTCGGAAATGGCATTCAAGATCGCCGGGCAGATGGCGTTCAAGAAGGCCGCCGAGATGGCCAAGCCGGTCATCCTCGAGCCGATCATGTCGGTCGAAGTCGTTACCCCCGAGGACTACATGGGCGACGTGATGGGTGACCTGTCGTCACGCCGTGGCCGGATCGAAGGCATGGAGGCACAGGGCAACGCCCAGATCGTGCGTGCCCAGATCCCACTTTCGGAGATGTTCGGCTACTCCACCGACTTGCGTTCGCGCACACAGGGTCGAGCGACGTACACGATGCAGTTCGCGCAGTACATGGAAGTGCCGACCAACATCGCGACCGACATCATCAAGCGCGTCCGCGGCGAATAGTTCGCCTGGGCGGTCGTTCGACAACACGGTCGTTCGACAACGAATCGCTACGTCAGGCCCACAGAGTGGAAACCGGTGCAGCGTACATGCGGTCGTTAAGGGCGAGGTGTTGTTTGCCCGTATGTACAACGGTGCCGCAACGAAATCGTTCGCCAATTCTGTCGCGCAAGAACGCCAGATGCTTGGCGTGGCTGAGTGTCGGCGTAGCGGACGCCTTCACCTCGATCGCCACGAGGTCGCTGCCCCGCTCGACGATGAGGTCGACCTCGCGTTGGTCGCGGTCGCGGTACTGGCCGAGCCCGAACCAGCGCGAATCGAGCTATTGGTGCGACTCATCGTCCACGCTGGCAGGAGGCGAACTCAGGCGAACGAGGTAGAGCGTTGCCAACACGTCGAGATAGGAGCGCACCAATTCCTGGCTGGTGTCGAGTTCGCGGGTTTGCTGTCGTGGCTTGGCCGGGCTGTTATCGTGGTTTTGCCGGTTCGCTATCGTGGTTTTGCCGGTTCGATCTGACATCTGACCACGCCGCGAACTCGTCGCGCTCAACGACACTGTGCACGGATTACTCGGGGCATCGGTGGTCGGAGCTACGTCACGCTGATCAGAAGGTCGAAGGCTGCGCCGCCGAACTCGGACTGGACAACAACGAGGTAGTCGCCGTCCATCTGTAATTCGTGGACCTCAGGGCCGGTCGCGCCGCTGACGATGAGGGTGTCGTCGGGAGCGTAGAGATCGAACACCGCGTTCTCGGCGGCGAGTTCGACATGCAACGTCTGGCCAGCTGAGGCGCTGACAAGGTAACCGTTGACGGTATGAGGCGCAACGGCGGCCGACACCGTGGTGCCCGTTGACCCGGTTGGGAACTCGACGCGTTCGTAGACGCCGAATTCGCTATAGGTGCCACCGGGGTTGCGTTGCGTTCCTTCATCGACCGCGCTGGCACCAGGGGCGAGTACCGAAACCCGGTCGATCAGCTCAAACGCACTTCCGCTGTACTCGATGGTGTCGGTGACCTGCAGGCTTGGGCAGCACATGGGGTCGGAGTCGAGATGGGCGACGTAGTACACGGTGACCGAGCCGCTTTCGACTCGAACATCTGTAATGGATTCGCGGTCGCCACCACTGGAAAATGGCGGACGAGTAGCGTTGGCGCTTCCGTAGGGGATCAACCCCAGAGCGGTGCCGTCGGACTTGTACGCATGGAGTTCGTTGGTGGAGCCCGTGCCACCGCCTGAGCAGATTACGTCGATGATGGTGTCTTCTACCCCGTCTCCATCGAGGTCGCCACTGGAGGAGAGCCCGAAGTATGTAGCCGGGTCCAGCTCCGTCAGGCCTGCCTCGATGATGTCGCCGGGATGAACGGTCGCGAGATTCACGGTGATCGGGACAGATGCCCTGCCGGTCCATCCACACGTGTCGGACGGCAGAACGACTTCACTTAGCGACGTTGTCGCGACATCCCTCGACGTTGTCGCGACGTCGGCAATCGTTGGAGCGGTCATGCCGACGACGTTGGTCGTCGTTGCAACGCCGGGAACGGAGGCGCCACTTGTGACGAGTGAACTCCCAGAGCCTGACCGAGTGGCCGCCACCGAGGCAGTAGCGGACGAGCCGCAACCGGTGGCGAACAGCCAGATCGCGGCTACAGCGGCGATCGAACGGAAACCTGTCGAGGCGAGCATGGGTGGCATTCTGTCATCTGCCGTAGTCCGTGCGAATCAGGGTGGGCACGTTCGTGCCAGCACTACGAGTGCCGCAGCACCGAGCCCGCAGCGTGCCAGCCGCACATCCCATGCACCCCGGGCCCGGGTGGCGTCGACTGCGAGCACAACCACATGTCGTCTCGGCCGCGTACGCGGTACGGATCGGCCGAGAGTCGTGGGCGGGCCACGGTCTGCCACGGTGTCATTGCGCCACCGGCGATGTCGCCACCAACGTAGCCAGAGTTGTACGCGGCAAAATCGGCAGCAGTCGTGACCTGGCGATGCAGCACAAGATCACGCCAGCCGGGAGCAAATCGGTCGAACTGCCGCTCGATGCCTCCCGATGCTGAAACGGCGTCACACCCATTGGGAACATGCCGGTACGCCCAGACGACATGCTTTCCAACCGGAGCGCGCGACGGGTCTGCAACTGATGGCTGGGTGACGATCACATACGGAGTGTCTGGGATGTGGCCGCGAGCAGTCGCACGTTCGGCGCGATCGACTGCGTTGCCCTCGCCTCCGAGGTGCACGGTTCCTGCGCCTCGACACGGTGCGGCGGTCCACGGCATCTCGCCGGACAGGAGTAGGTCGAGCTTCCATGCTGCGACGCCATGGCGCCACCGCGGGGCGGATCGGCCGAGCAGCGCCGCCATGTGCGCCGGCACAAGATCGAGCAACACGCCGCGCGCCGCGGGAATGTCGTCGAGCGAGGTGACGAGGTGATCGCAGCGGATCTCGCCGCCGGCATCTTGAATCACTGCGGCCAGTGCGTCGACGATGGCTTGGCTGCCGCCCGCGGCCACCGGCATTCCGACGGCGTGTGCCGCAGCAGCAAGAGCCACGGCGACGCCCGACGTAGCCGGGAGGTGCAGCGAGACGCCGCTGTGCGCGGCGAAACCGAGCAGCAGCGCCTTCGCCTCCCGGGTGCGGAACCAGCGCGCCAGTGTCGTCGCAGGCAGGCCGGCAACAACTCCGAATCGTGCCATCGCGATCGGGTGGTGGGCCAAGTTGTCGAGCACCGGTCCAGTTGCCAGCACCCGACTCTCTTGCCATGTGCGCGACAACCGACCGACGAGTCGCTGCCAGCGCGCTCGGTCTGCACCGAGACCGTCGATCGTCAGGGTGAGATCACGGTGGAGTACGGCAGCATCACCGTCGTCGAACGGGTGCGCAAGAGCGGTGGGCGGGTGGAGCCAGGACAAGCCATGGTCGCAGAGGCGTAGCGCCTCGAACGCCGGGGATGAAGCGCCGAATGGGTGCACCGCGGCACAGACGTCGTAGCGCGCGTCGTCAGTGAGCGGCTTAGTCCGTGAACCTCCGCCAATGGTGGGCGCGGCCTCGACCACGAGCACCCGTCGGCCGGCGCGGGCGAGCCGCGCGGCGGCAGTGAGCCCGTTCGGGCCCGCTCCGACGACGACGACATCCCACATACTACGAAGGTATCGGAGTTGGAGCCTCAAGCCGAAGCGGTGCGCCAGACGAACCCGGGAAGCGGGCTCAGGTCGGGGCGGGCACGCGGACCGTACGGCGAATGGCGCCGATGATGGTCAGCACGATGCCGACGAGCAGCACGCCGACGCCACCGAACACCAGGCCGAACGCGCTCAGCGGTAGCCGCGGCCCGCCGGTGGCGATCATCAGGTTGTATGGCGTGTTGTCAGACGCTTCGCACGACACCGAGACCTGGCCCGAAGTAGCAGTGAACGTGCCAATGCTGGCGGTGCCATTGATCTGCGTACTCGTCGACTGGTTCGCTCCGCTCACCGTTCGGGTGGTGCCATCACTCAACTCCACCAGACACGAGATTCGCGAGACTTGCCGATCGACGACGCTGGAGGTGCTGGAGTTCGATTCGATATAGATCGTGAACTGGGCGGAGGTGGCACCGTCGTGTTCGAAGCGCATCGTTGTTCCGGCGGTGCCTCTGCTGACCACCTCGTCTTCAGGGATCGTGGCCGCGTCGACCAGGCGAACGATCCCGAGCGCGATCATTGCGAACGAGGCGAGGATCATGGCCAACCCGATCGCCAGGACGATCGGCCGCCGCTTGCGTTGCATCGAACTGCCGTCGGGAATCGCGTTGCCCCACGGGGACATCGGTTGCTGGGGTGGCCAGCCGGGTTGCTGGGGTGGGGTCTGGTCCATCGATGCAGAGTAGTCGACCCTCACCGGCAGTACGCGCGAATCCACCAGGAAGGTCGGTCGCGGAGGTAGCAGCAGGCACGTTGCCCCGTTACACTCACCAAGCCCTTTGACAACCCACCTGATCCGAGAGACGGAGACGAACCATGAGCAAGGCGAAGTTCGAGCGGACGAAGCCGCATGTGAATATTGGTACGATGGGTCATATTGACCATGGTAAGACGACGTTGACGGCGGCGATTTCTAAGACGTTGTCGGAGAAGGGGTTGGCGAAGTATACGCCGTTT
>JANYDH010000125.1 GCA_025359865.1 Actinomycetes bacterium
GAGCACGCGACTGACGTCGCCGACCTCCGTCACATCGACGACGTCATCGCCAGGCGCGTCGATGAGATGGTCATCGAAGCCGAGGACGACAGCGACCACTACCTCCGGCGCGCCGTCGGCGATCCGCCCGTCGGGTCGAGGCGGCGGCAGGTCTGGCGCGACCGCGCACGCGCCGTCGAGCAGTACCGGATGACCTACGCGATCGCCGACACGGACAACCCGCTCGGGTTGAGGCCCAGCGACACCCGGCAGCTCGTCGCGTACTGGGCGATGCTCCAGGAGGCGAAGGTTGTCGATCCGACGCTGCTCCCGAAGTCGCTGCGACCCAACGGGCGAGGCATCGCGTGATCGCCGGACATGACCTGCGTCCACGACGTGAAAGGCTTGGACCATGCCGCACGTGAAGAAGCGAGTGAAGACCCGAGAGCGCCAGGACGGAACGACCGTCTCGACCACGGTGTATCAAGCGGTGTGGCGCGAGCACGCGAACGGCGCCGACCGGACCAAGGAGTTCCGCCGCAAGGGGGACGCCGAGCGGTTCCTGGTCGACGTGCAGCACCGCTTGATGACCGGCGCCTACACCGACCCGGTGCTCGGCCGCACCCCGTTCCGCGAGGTCGCCGAGCGGTACCTGTCACTCGGCGTCTGGAAGCCGAAGAGTCGCCAGACAGCGACCGAGAAGCTCCGCTACGCCATCGACAAGTTCGGCGACCGCCCGATCGCTAGCATCCGCAAGGGCGACGTGCAGGCGCTGATCTCCGAGCTCGGCGACGTCCTCGCCCCCAGCACCATCCGCATCGTCCGCCAGCACGTCGGCGCCACGTTCACCCGCGCCATCGACGACAAGCTGATCGTCGCCAACCCCGCGGTGGGCGTGCGGCTGCCGAGAGTCGAGACGCCGTCCGTCGTGCCGCTCACGGCCGAGCAGGTGCAGTTGCTCCTGAACGCTGCTGATCCCTGGTATCGAGTCGCGATCGTCATCGGGGCCGGGCTCGGGCTGCGATCCAGCGAGGCCGCTGGACTCACGGTCGATCGAATCGACTTCCTCCGTCGCACGACACGTGTCGACCGGCAGTGGCAGCAGGCCACACAGAAGACGGCGGGCGGCTTCACGACCACCAAGACGAGGGCAAGCAATCGAGTGATCCCGAGTAGCCAGTGGGTGCTGGACGAGATCGCTGCGCACCTCGCACGGCGGCCGGCCGGCGAGCACGGCGTCATCGTCACTCCCGACGGCCAGCCACTCGACGCCGCTCGCTGGGGCTACTACTTCCGGCGGGCACGCAAGCGCGCCGGCTTGAACGACTCGATCACGTTCCACGACCTCCGGCACTTCTTCGCCTCGGTACTGATCGCCTCCGGCTGCTCGATCAAGCAGGTCCAGATGGCCCTCGGCCACGACTCTGCGAGAATCACGCTCGACACCTACGCCCACCTCATCCCCGGCGACGAGGACCGAGTGCATGACGCGATCGACCGCCTTCCGCTGGCCCTCACCGCCGAGGCAGTGCGATCGCCGAAATTGGCGACCCTTACGGCCGACAGGTCGGGCAAGATCAAGAGCAGATGACGACGTGGTTCACCGCTGATCTCCACTTCGGTCACGCCAACATCATCAACTACTCGGGCCGGCCGTTCGCCGACGCCACTGCGATGAACCAAGCGCTGGTCGAGAGATGGAACACCTCCATCCACCCCGACGACACCGTCTGGGTGCTGGGTGACGTCGCGCTCGGACGCATCGACGAGACCCTCGTTCTGGTGGGCGGCCTGAACGGACGCAAGCTGCTGCTCGCGGGCAATCACGACAGGTGCTGGGCAGGTCACGGTCGACGCGCCGAGGGCTGGACCGATCGCTACCTCGCCGCAGGCTTCGCCGAGGTCCATCAAGGACAGACGCACGTCGAGGTCGGCGACCGCCAGGTCCTGGCGTGCCACTTCCCGTATCGCGGCGACAGCCACGATCACGACCGGTTCGTCGAGCAACGGCCAGTCGATCACGGCGACTGGCTGCTCCACGGCCACGTCCACGAACGGTGGCGCCAGCGCGGCCGAATGATCAACGTCGGCGTGGACGCCTGGCATTGCGGTCCGGTAGGCGAGGCCACGCTCACGTCGCTGATCGACAACGGTCCGAGCGACCTCGCGGCTCTGCCGTCGGACATCGTTGGAGTGGAGTGACTAGTGCGCATTGAGATCAGTGAAGAGCCGATCCGCCGCAAACAGCGATCGGACAAGGGCGTGAGCCGTGGTCCGCGGCCTGCTGATCGACCTCTTCGCTCAGACGTCGGCCGAACGTACGGCATACCGAATCTGGATGTATCCGCCGTTGACTCGCTCGGTGCTTACGTCGCGAAGTCGTGTCCTGTGCGGGTACAGCTCAGGTTTGCGCCACCGGCCATCCCACCGCGCGAGTCACCGGCGCTGGAACCTTTCCTACAGGCCGGACTTCAGCATGAGTTTCAAACGAACGCCAAGCTCGCAGAAATGGTTGAGGTGGTGGATACCGAAGGTGGCGTGGAAGCAACACGTCGTGCACTTGAGCGAGGCGTCGCCGTGCTGATGGGCGCAACACTGCCGACCGACGAAGCGGGTCACCGCGTTGGCCGACCTGACTGGCTTGTGCGTGCCAAGGCGAAGTCACCAAATGGGCTACCGGGCTATTGGCCGGTCGATATCAAGTGGCACAAGGTCACCGAGCCATCTGGATCACGCACCGCCAGCAAGTATCCAGCAATTGCCGCGCCGCTCCATCGCCCGTTCGCGGAGGCAGCAAGACCGATGCGTGGCCGGTTCGAGCGTGTCGACAAGACACGTCGCACTGACCTCCTGCAACTGGCGCACTACTGGCGGATGTTGGAGGCGTGCGGGCACGCTCCCGCGACCGACGGTGTGGTGTGGGGCGGCATCATCGGCACCGACGACGTTGTCGTCTGGACAGACCTGAGCGAACGTCGCTTCCTCGCCTCCGGGTGGACGCCAGTCGATCGCGCACCTCGCCGCCGGTTGTCCGCATTGGAGGTGTACGACATCGAGTTCGCGTTCCGCCTCGACATCGCTGCAACGGCGCAGGCACACGTCGTCGACCCGGCTGTGCCCCTATTGGTTGAGCCGACGAAGATCGGTGAGTGCCACACCTGCGAGTGGTGGCCGGCGTGCAGTCAGACGCTCAAGGCAGGGACCGGCGATGTCAGCCTGGTTCCCGGCGTTGGACAGCGGGCTACGCGGCGACTTCGTGATGCCGGCGTGCGGTCTCGGGGCGACCTGGCCTCGTCTGACGCCGCCAAGCGCCACACCCTGGCCGGCAGCGGTCGACTTCGCCGTGTTGACGAGCACGCCGACGCAGCCTGGATCGGCGCATACGGTGCGTCGACGGTGTACCGGCGTCGTGGTGTCGGTGATGTCGCTGCGCCGCGGGCAGACGTCGAGATCGACCTCGATGTCGAGTACCTCACCACGGCGTCGTACTTGTGGGGGACGTTGCTCACGAATCGCAGCGGACAGCCGTTCGCTCATCCTGAGGGCTACCTGCCGTTCTTCGACTGGTCAACGCCAAGCGCCGCCACCGATCACACCTTGCTCGTGGATCTTTGGGCGTGGGTCAACGCCGTCATGGCCAGCGCCGCCGAGCTTGGACTGACGGTGGCGATCTACTGCTGGAGTGCGGCCGAACAGACACGGTTGCTCGCAGCGGCGGGCGAACTTCATCGCGAGGTCGAGGACCTGCTCGGCCGTCCCGATGTCTGGATCGACTTGCATGCACACGTCAAGCGGGTGGCACTCAGCGCCGACGGCACCGGGCTCAAGAAGATCGCTCAGGCTGCCGGGTTTAGTTGGCGCGATGCCGACCCGGGAGGGATGGCGTCGGTCTCGTGGTTCATGGACGCCGTTCAAGGCGACACCGCGGCGCAGCAACGTCTGCTGGCCTACAACGAGGACGACGTGCGAGCGACCCGGGCGATCCGGGAGTGGTTGTCTGCGAACACCGTGCCGACACTGCCCGAGGTGGAGAGCTAGACACCGGATGGGGTGATCGTCGCACCGTGGACGAGGTGCCAGTCGTGCTGCGATCGCAGCCTCCCCGAGCGGTCGCTCCCAGAGGTCCGAGGGCCGTCGGCGGGCAGAGGCTGATGACCCTCCCGGGAGCGAATTTCGGAGGTTGTCGCGATCGAAGCAAGGACCTGAGAAGGACCAAGCCACCCCAGCAAACAGGGAAACACCAGGTCAGTGGCCCTACGGAACCCCATGTCTGCAGTTCCGCTTCAACGTCTAGTGTTCTGAGTCGGAAATAGCTCGCGTTGTTGCGCTGGTTCGTTCATACTTGGGGTATGGCTGGTCGTGGTCGTCCGAGAGCGTTATTGACGGTGTCTGATGAGGATCGGGCGGTGCTGGTTCGGTGGTCGAAGCGGCCGACGTCGCCGCATTCGATCGCGCAGCGATCCCGGATCGTGTTGCTCGCTGCGGACGGGTTGTCGAACAACGATGTCGCGGCGAAGGTCGGCGTGAATCAGGCGACGGTGGTGAAGTGGCGCAAGCGGTTCATCGAACGCGGGCTGGACGGGCTGGCGGATGATCCGCGACCGGGGACCCCGCAGTCAATCTCCGACGACGATGTCGAGGCGGTGATCGTGCGAACACTCGAAGAGAAGCCGGTTGATGCGACGCATTGGTCGACACGTGATCTGGCGGTGAAGGCGGGGATCTCGCCGTCGTCGGTCGGTCGGATTTGGCGGGCGTTCGGGTTGAAGCCGTGGCTGACCGACACGTTCAAGCTGTCCGAGGACCCGCAGTTCGTCGACAAGGTCCGTGATGTCGTCGGGTTGTACATGAATCCTCCTGAGCATGCAGTGGTGATGTGCATCGATGAAAAGACGTCCATCCGGGCCCTCGACCGTACCCAGCCGTCGCTGCCGATGCGACCCGGTCAGATCGAGCGACGGACGCATGACTACAAGCGTCACGGTGTCACCGATCTGTTCGCCGCGTGAGCCTCGCGACCGGTCAGGTCGCGCATCAGACCTGCCGGCGGCATCGGGCGGGCGAGTTCCGCAAGTTCCTCGACGCGATCGACGCGTCGGTGCCGGCCGATCTGGCGGTGCATGTCGTGTTGGACAACTCATCGACGCACAAGACGCCGGCGATCAGCGACTGGCTGCTCGAGCTCCCGCGGTTCACGTTCCACTTCACCCCGACCTCGTCGTCGTGGATGAATCTCGTCGAGCGCTGGTGTGCCGAGTTGACGAACAGAATGCTCAAACGGTCCGCGCACCGCTCGATCGCTGCGCTGACCGCCGACTTGAACGCGTGGTTCGCCGCCTGGAACGACAACCCGAAACCGTTCGTCTGGCACAAGACCGCTGACCAGATCCTCGACAGCCTCAAGAACTACTTGACGAACCTCTGACGCCGGACACTAGCAGGGGTTTCGCGATCTGCGGCGATTCGGTCGAAGTGCCTCTGACCTGGTTTCTTTGTCTTTCTAGGTACATTCAGTTTCGCCCCGTTCGTTCGGAGGAAGGACCTGAGAAGGACCAGTCCGGGACCAAGCCGGTCACGAGGGGTCCTCGCGAGGGTCAGTAGCCGAATGTCCACTCGGGCCACTCAGCCACCTCGACGAGCTTCAGCACCTCTACCTTGAGGCGGCCGCCGATCGGCAGCAGCTCGTAGTCGAAGACGCCGAGCGGCCCCTCCAACTTCTCATCCATGATGTGCACGTTGATGATCTCGCCGGTCTCGGTCTCCAGCTCCACCTCGACGGGCACCCGGTACGTCACATACACCACCATCGCGGCCTCCTTGTTTGTCGACGGCAAGCCCCGCTCGAGGGTGTACAACGATCCGAAGCCGGGACGATCGTGAAGCCAGATATGGGACGATCATGTAAGGAGCATTGGGACGATCATGCGAGTTATACCGGGACGATTCGTCGGTTTCAGCTAGGTTGAGAGCGTGATTCCGATGATCGAGCACGTTGAACGGTGGGCCGATCCGTTCATCGATGGCCTGCTCGACGAAGAACCGGCGATCCTGCTGGAAGGCCCTCGCGGATCCGGCAAGTCCACGCTGTTGCGCTCGATCGCCCATCGGCGGAACGCGCTCGTGCTCGATCTCGACGATGACAGCGTGCTCCAGCTCGTTCGTGAGGACGTCGGTTCCGCACTGGCATCGCCAGGGCTCGTGGCAATCGACGAGTTCCATCGCGCCCCAGAGGTGCTCTCCTACGTCAAGCGCGTCGTCGACCGCCAAGGAGGTACCGCCCGGTTCCTGCTCGCCGGGTCGGTGAGCTCGTTCCTGTTACCGCCGGGGACCGAGACGCTCACCGGTCGAGCACATCGGCTCTCCCTCATGCCGCTCGCCGCGGCCGAGATCTTCGGTGCGAAGCATCGGTGGTTGGCCGGACTGCTCGCCGACGGCGAGCCGCGCAACTTCCGCACGACCCTCGAACGACCCGACGTCTTCGACGTGGTCGCCGCAGGGGGTTACCCGGCGGCCCTCCGGCGTGCGACGCAGGCCCAACGAACCCGCTGGTTCGCGAGCTACCTCGCGACCGTGACCGAACGCGATCTGCCCGACCTCATCGACGTCCGCCACTCGGGGGCGCTGTCACGGCTCTACCGGCTCATCGCCCAACGGACCTCGTCGATAGCGGTCAACACCGAGCTGTCGCAGGCGCTCGATGTCGCCCAGCCGACGGCGTCCTCGTACCGGCGGCTGCTGGAGCGCCTGTATCTGACGACCGAGCTGCCGGGATGGACCGTCGGCATCTCGGCCAAGACCGGGCACCGAGCGAAGGCCCATGTGACCGACACCGGGCTCGCGGCCGGTGCCCTGTCGCTCTCGGCGCAACGCCTCGCCACCGCTGCGATGGGCGGTGCGTTCCTCGAATCCTTCGTGGTCGCCGAACTGACACGGCAGGCGACCACCATCGACGAAGCGCTCACGTTCGCCCACTTTCGTGATCGCTCGGGGGTCGAGGTCGACATCATCATCGAACGCCCCGACGGCAGCGTCGTGGCCATCGAGGTCAAGTCCGCCCGATCCGTGAACCAGCGCGACGCCAGGGGCCTAACGTTCCTCCGGGATCGCCTCGGCGATCGGTTCCAGTGCGGCATCCTGTTCCACACGGGTCCACTCACCGCTCGCCTCGGAGAGCGGGTGTGGGCGGTGCCAGTCGCCGCGCTGTGGGACGGGGTCTCGAGGCCCAAGAATTCGTTGGAAGATGGCAGGTCATGAGGTCTCCGAAGGGGCGGCTAGAAACTCACCTATAGCGAAAAGCACATGTCGCTCGCCACCACGCGTCTGACCCACCTGGCAGGGGACGAACGCTTCGCGGTTCAAACAGGCTTCGATGCCCACGAGAGCTACGCGGCAGGCACCAGCAACTCCTTCCGCCTCGTGGCGGGCCACGTGACGGCCGCTTGCTACATGGACTTCCGGCACCTGAACATGGCGACCTCAGCCGCGCCGAGAGCGAACCATTCGCCAGTCGCTCACAGGTGACTGAACCGCTGGTGCCCATTTCGCCCGCGGGGTGTATCTGCGGGTGGCGCTGTCATCGGTATGACTCCTCGCCGATCTCGGTCATCCCTCGCCGAGCCCTACCCAGCGAGCACCTATCGCCGGGGGAAGGGGTGGATCTTCCCGACTAGCGGTGATATCATTTGATATCATACGAGGTGCCGTGACTGACATCCTGATTCGCGACGTCCCTGAGGACGTCATCGCTGCCATAGACAACAAGGCCCAGCGGCTGGGCCTCTCGCGCACCGAGTACTTGCGGAGGACGCTTACTCGCGAGCGCGACGTAGTACCCGCCGAGGTCTCGGTGGCCGATCTCGTCGCCTTCGCAGACACATTCGCAGACCTCGCTGAGACCGAAGTCATCGACCGCGCCTGGCGATGACCGACTGGCTCATCGACAAGTCCGCTCTGGTCCGCGTGGGGGGCAGCCCTGATGCAACCGAGTGGGCCAATCGCATCGAGCGAGGTCTCGTCCGTGTCACGAGCGTCACGCTCCTCGAAGTCGGCTTCTCCGCTCGCTCGGCTGGCGATCTTCGTCACGCGCGCGGCTCCGCTCCCCTGCGCTCAATGCCCGTGGAATACTTCACCCCGGCGATCGAAGATCGCGCCATCGAGGTCCAAGCCATCCTCGCTGAGCGGGGCCAGCACCGTGCACCCTCGATTCCCGATCTGCTCCTCGCCGCGATGGCAGAACTGGCACAGCTCATCGTGCTGCACGTGGACAAGGACTTCGAGATCATCGCCGAAGTCACCGGACAGCCCGTCGAGCGGCTCAGCCAACCCTGACCGACACGAGGACTACTGAAGGCCCGAGCGACGATCGAAGAACTCAAGAAGAACCGCCTGGCGGCCATGACCGCTGACGAGCGCGCCGTCTTCGACGAGACCTACGGGGCCTGCGGCCTGGCTCTCAACGTCGGCGAGAAGGTTTGCGGCGCACGCGAAGTCGCCGGTATCAGCCAGCGAGAACTCGCCGCCCGGATTGGCACCAGCCAGACCGCTGTGGCTCGCCTCGAGGCTGGCGACGTGAGCGCCAGACTCACGACTCTCCAGAAGGTCGCCGTCGCGCTCGAATTGCGCATCACGATCGAGCTGTCGGCCGCACGCTGACAGTCGGTCTACATGGTGATGCATTCCGCAAACCAGCTGAACCAGAACTCGGAGATGGTCTGGACCAGCGCAAGCGTCTTACCCGATGACCTTCGCAAAACGCTCGGCGACTATGTGATCCGCATCGACTGCAACTGAGTAGTTGCGGGACGATCGTGTAACCGGGGACGGGACCCCCTCGACGTCCTCGGCACCGGCTCGAGCTGCCGTAGCCGCTGTGGCTAGATATTCTCGACCGAAACAGGCTGTCGCAAACTGCGGGTGGGGTTGGCGGCACCGGACACTGGCTCCGCCATTGCGCTCGTGTCGCGGCGTGAATGTTCGGTGCATGACCGGGAGCGTGTGGTGGAAGTCTGGATCAGCGACTGCGGTGGCTGTGCGGGGAGGACCGCGTCGACTTTCATGTCGCCAGCCCGGATAACTCGACGCGACTCGGCATCGCAACAGCGGGTAGGTCCGGCGGGCGGGCTGTGAGTCGATGACGTTGCGCCGGCTTGTGCGGCACAACCGCGAGTTCGGCAACAACCATGAGTTCGGCAACAACCATGACGCCGTTGCCGACACCGACAACACGCCCAGACGGCCAACGCCATCCCAAACCCCACCGGACGGCAATCTGCGACGGCCCGAAAGGCGCCATACTTCTCAAATGGAACCAGGAGTCCGAGAGCTACGAGATCGCCTGAGTCACACGCACGTCAGTGTCGGCAGCCGACAGGTACTTGCGTGCCACTTCCCGTATCGAGGCGACAGTCACGATCACGACCGGTTCGTCGAGCAACGGCCCGTCGATCAAGGCGAGTGGCTGCTCCACGGCCACGGCCACGTCCACGAACGATGGCGCCAACGAGGCCGCATGATCGACGTCGACGTCGGCGGGTGGAACTGCAGTCCAGTCGACGCTGCCACGCTCGCAGCGCTCATCCGCGAAGGCCCGAACGACCTCGCGCCGCTGCAACCGCTCCCGTCTCACGACGTTGTCGACACGGTGTCGTGAGGCTCCATCGGGGACGCGGGCACAGGCGCGCCGAATTGACCGAAGCTGGCGAGACGTGTCGCGTTAGCGTGTTGCCGATGAGCGACGATCACGGCCGGGATTCGAACATGGCGACGACCTGGCACCACGGTCTGATCGCCCTCTGGTGGGCCAACTTCAACCTCGACGGACCCGAGATCGCATTCTTCCGGTCCTACGTCGCATCCGGTCAGCCAGCACTCGACGTCGGCTGTGGGAGTGGCCGGCTGCTCGCCCCGTGGGTGGCTGACGGGCTTGACGTCGACGGCGTCGACGCGTCGGCCGACATGATCGAGACATGCCGGGCCGCGGCCCGCACCGCTGGCTGCGAGCCCGCCCTGTACGTGCAACCGACGCACCGGCTCGATCTGGCGCGCCGATACCGAACCATCATCAGCTGTGGCGCGTTCGGACTGGGTGGCAGCCGCGCCGACGACACCGAAGGCCTGCGACGCCTCCGCGCCCACCTGCTCCCCGGCGGCGTGCTGGCCCTCGACTACGAGGTCGGCGAGTTCGACGACGATCGCTGGCGACGGTGGCGACCTCGTCCGGCCGACGAGTCACCACCACCGAGCCAGGCCCGCAGGCTCGCGCCCGACGGCTTCCACTACGCCCTGCGCCACCGGATCACCGCCGTCGATGTGGCCGAGCGTTCCGTGACCCGCGAATTGCAGGCGTGGCAGTGGCACCACGACGAGCTCGTCGCGCACGAGACCCACACGCTCGTCGCGAACGTGTACTCCTCGAACGAGATCGTGACGCTGCTCGCCTCGGTCGGCTTCTCTGACGTGCGCGTACTGGGCGGCCACCACGGCGGCGCACCGACCGAGCTCGACAGGTTCCACGTCTTCGTCGCGACCCTCACAGGGTGAGTGCGAACCGCTGAACGTGGTGACACGTGAAGGCATGTGTCGTTACATAGGCACACGTGCCTCCACGTGTCGATCGCTTGCGACGCAGCACTAGTAGCGAAGGACTGCGGCGAGGCGATCGTGGTCCGCGAGGTTCCCGTCGTCGATAATTGCGACGCGTCCCCCGTTGTGGAGGACGATCTCGATCAGTTCGTCGATGGCGTCGTCGATCACGTCGGGGGCTTCGACGTCGAGTGCGGCAATCAGTTGTCCATCGCGGAGCCTCGCCGGGTAAACGTAGGTCTCCTCGACGACGAGGAGTTCCACGCGGGCGTCGTGAGCGAGCTCCCAGACCTCGTTGACGCCACCTGCATATCGGTTGGCTCCGCGTGCTGTGTCGAGATGCTGGAGTGCACGTTGGTGATTGGCGCGCAGCCAGTCGCAGACGAGAGGCCACGCTTGGTTGTGCAGCTCGGCCCAGCTTGTTCGGTCGTGGTTACCGCCGACGATCCCGATCAGGTCGATGTTGCCCGACCTAATGACGTCGCGGACTGAGCGATTGACACCGGCAATGACGGTCGGAAGTTGTAGTCGAGCGTGCTCGGCCGCAACGACGGACATCACGGCGCGGGCCCACATCGCCGGGCTGTCGTCGTCATCACGCAGCAGTGGCCAGATGTCGGTTCGTTCCTCGACCAATCGGGCGCGGTCGCCGATGAACACACGGGATTTGCGGTCGCTGAGAGTGACCACTCGATAGATCGCAGTCCGATTTGCGTCAGCGACGAGGTCGCGCGTGGCAAAGGTGTCGTCGATGACGACTCGGTCGCGTGTTGCGTCGCGAAGGCGGACCACCGCCGAGTAGGTGGGCGATGCGAACACCGCGATCGCCTTTGTCGCGCTCTGCTCGGCAACAGATCCGATGAGGCCTCTGATCGAATTGATCACGGCCCCACGGATGCTGTCGGGTACGTCGCCTTCGAGCCTGCGGTCTGCGTGGTCCGCAAGCGCGCTCAATGAGATGAGATCACTCGGGGCCATCGACTCGCCCGGCACTGTCGTGAGGAGCAGGGACACGCTCGGGTATGCGCTTTGGCGCTGGAGTTCGGCAAGCAGCGATCGATTCATGAGAACACATCCTTTGTCGGGGGGTTGGGAACGTCGAGCCGGTTGTGGTGTGCAAGTGCGGGAGGATGGTTGTAAGGAGGGGTGCGCAGGGAAGGGTCCGCACGGCGCGCTATCCATCGGCCTACGGATGGCAGCAGTGCGGCCAGGCCAATGAGACCGGACACCACCACGCTGGTTCCGGCGAGGCGATATTCACCGAGGAGGAACACAACGAGCCCTCCGCCGACCACCATCGCAGTGCCCGACAACCCGAGAAGGATGCGGCCACGACGATCTGACGATGCGGTCCGTGCCATCGATGTCGCGATGTTGGTCATCCGCTCGAGCGCCCGTTCGGCCCAGACGAATTGTGTGGTCAGGATGACGAGGCCGAACACAATGACGAGAACGCCCGGCCCCGGAAGGACCAGCATCGCAACTCCCGCCCCGGCTACGGATGCGCCGACGACGAGCACGACGAGTCGGATCGTCTTGGTCAGCAGCCATCGAAACCACTGAGCGGGTGACAGCACGCCAGAGAGCACGCCGGACCGTGACAGCTCAGCTGCGTTCTCCTCACCTGGAACGAGCAGCGACTGGGGCGTTAGCTTCGTGGTGGCGTCCATGCAGCCCACTCTCCCTTGCTGGCCTCCGGAATGCAACGGTTCACATCGGCAGGTATCCGGTCTGCTTGTTGCCGAAATGTGGCAGACTCGACTCAATGCGTGCACGATCTACCAGCCGACGAGCAGACGTCGATGCCCTCATTGGGCCATCGATGACAAGCGCTGACCAGGTCGGCTTGCTCGCCGCCAGTGACGCAGGTGTCAAGCCAGCGATGCTGGGGGAGTACCTGCGCACCGTCATCGAGTTGGTGCGAAGCGGACGACGTTTGTCACGGGCCGATCTCGACACGTGCCGCCAACAGGGTGAGGATGCCGCCAACCAGGGCATTGCCCTGTCGGCAATGCTCGACCTCTACCTCAGCGCGACCTGGCGGTTGTGGTCCGAGATCGACACCCGAGCAGCGCGTTCGAACGCAGCCACCGTTGCAGCGGCGGCAGCAGCGATGTTCCGAGCGGCTGACGACGCCGCAGAGGCGCTCGCTGCCGGTTACGAGCGGTCCCAGCGGCGCACGATTCGTTTCGAGGAGTCGCTTCGCCGCGAGTTCGTCGATGATCTCCTCGCTGGGAGCGGAGCGCCGGATCTGATGCTCGAGCGGGCAGCCCGTTTCGGGTTCAATCTGGCCGGTGCCCATCAAGTTGCCGTCGCTCGGACCGGGCGGTGGCTCGTTGACGCCGGCCCAGTCCACAGCCGCGTCGAAGCCCACGTCCTGGCGAGCTTCGGAGGGCGCGACGTCATGGTTGCCACGAGAGACGGCCTACTGGTCTGTTTGTTCCCTGGTGCCGCCCATGACCCGGCTCCTGGTCTGATCCGTTCGCTGGAAGAGGCCGGCGCTGGACCGTGGCGACTCGGCATCGGCCGACCCGGGCGCGGCACTGGTGGCCTGGTCCGCTCTTACACCGAGGCCCGCCAGGCGATCGAGCTCGCGGACCGACTGGGCAGCGCTGGTCAGGTCGCTCGATTCGAAGAGCTGTTGCCTTACCGGGTCCTCACCGCCGATGCCGGTGCGGTCCGCGAACTGGTCGCGAAGGTGCTCGGTCCGCTGCAGAGTGCTCGAGGTGGTGGCCAGCACCTGATCGAGACACTCGAAGCCCACATCGCCGCATCGGGCAACCTTTCCGCCACGGCGCGGGCACTACACCTCAGCGCTCGCGCTGTCGGCTATCGCCTCGAACGGATTACGCAGCTCACTGGCCACTCCCCCAACGATCCTGAAGGCCGTTTCGTGCTCGAACTGGCTGTACGTTGCCGACCTCTCGTCGCTATCAAGGAGCCTTCAGCCGCTGGACAGAATCCAGCTGTTACTCCGACATCCGGCATGAACTAGCGCTGAATACCGTCCGAATACGCGCATAGACTTCATGTATACGGCGTACGACACTTGAGTTCGTGGTCACCACCTCATGCTCGCCATCGGCAAACCCTTCACGGAGTCGCTGTCTGCTGATGTACCTCGCCGCTGACGACGCCTCAGGTTCGCGGAACTGCGTACGCCCAACCATTCGGAGATGAACTCGTGAAATGCCCTACTTGTACCACCACTGCACTCGTCATGACCGACCGATCCGGCATCGAGATCGACTATTGCCCCGACTGTCGCGGCGTCTGGCTCGACCGCGGCGAACTCGACAAGATCATCGAACGCGCAGCTCCAAATCCCCAACCCGCACCATCTCCTAGCCGATACCCGGTGGATGCGATGGCAGTGCCAGAACGGTCAATCCTCCGAGACCGGGACCGGGACCGAGACCGGGACCGGGACCGAAAACGTGACGACCACGACCACGACAACGACCACGACCACGACCACTTCGACGACGACGATCACCGACGCCAGCAACCGGCCTACACCGATGAGGGCCGACCAAGTGCGAAACGCCGGAAGAAGGGCCTTCTTGCCGATCTGTTCGACTTCTGACGGACGCGCACCCGAACACTCCAGTATTCGAATCCAGTTCATGTCGCAATCTCATTCTTGCGATCGGCGCACCGTCCAGCGAGTCGACCGCCCGCCGCCTGACTGACAGCGCCGCCTGACTGACAGCGGTGTCTGACTGACACCCCAATCGCTCATCTCGTTTTCGACGATTCTCAAAGGACACAATCGTGGTGTACATCCCAACAAAATGGTTCCTAGCCGGGCGCGAGGTCGAAGGCGAATTCGCCAACTTCGACGTCCCTCTCTGGGTATGGCTCGCGCTCATCGGGGTGATCGTTGTCATGTTGATCGCCGACCTGTTGCTAGTGCACCGCACGGCGCACGTCATCACGATCAAAGAGGCGTCGATCGAGTCAGCGATCTGGATCTCCCTCGGCCTGCTGTTCGGTGTAGTGATGCTGATCTGGCAAGGCGGTCAGGCGGGCGGCGAGTACTACGCCGGGTTCCTCATCGAAAAGAGCCTGTCAGTCGACAACGTGTTCGTCTGGGCCGTCATCTTCTCGTTCTTCAGCGTCCCCCGTGAGTACCAGTTCCGGGTGCTGTTCTGGGGCATCTTCGGTGCGCTCGTGCTCCGCGCCGTGTTCATCGCCGCTGGCGTCTCACTCATCGAGCGGTTCGAGTGGATCCTCTACATTTTCGGAGCATTCCTGCTCTACACGGCCGTCAAGATCGCTCGCCACGACGCGAACAACGAGGTCGACTACAACAACAACGTCGCCATGCGACTTGTGCGGCGACTCGTGCCGACCACCGATCAGTACGACGGACAGAAGCTGTTCACCCGCCGCAACGGCGTCCGCGTCGCTACGCCACTGTTCGCTGTGCTGATCCTGATCGAGGCCACCGACGTGGTGTTCGCAGTCGACTCCGTTCCAGCGATCCTCGCTGTCAGCCGTGAACCGTTCATCGTGTTCGCCGCGAACGCGTTCGCCATACTCGGCCTGCGCTCGCTGTACTTCCTGCTCGGCGGAATGCAAGGCAAGTTCCGGTACCTCAACGTCGGCCTCGGCGTCATCTTGGCGTTCGTCGGGATCAAGATGCTCCTGATCGGCAAACCGTTCGAAATCCATATGCCGACCGTCGTCTCGCTCAGTGTCATCGCCTTCGTACTCACCGTTGCGATCGTCGCCTCCCTCAGGGCCGATCGGCGCGAACAAGACAGCGGCGTCGCCCGTGCACACAACCTTGCTACTTCGCAAGCAGCGGTGATCGAAGGATCTCTCGGAGTCGACGCCGAGCAGGAGTCGCCGGTCCATGAATCCCACCGCTGATGGTTCCTGCGGGCCGCGACGCGGCCCGCAGGAACCATCGAACGAGCATCGCAACGCCATCGCGACGACCATCCGGAGGGTGCGGTGACCGTTCCCTCGGCCGCGAACCGGCGCGAGTCGCACAAGGAAGTCGAAACACAACCCGACAGCTCGTCATCCGAGCCGGCCCCGACGGTCGATCGTGGCGGCAACAAGACCGCTGTTGGTGTGGGTGCCGTGGCGATCGGAGCGCTCGGCGTCGTTTTCGGCGACATCGGGACCAGCCCGCTGTACGCGTTTCGTGAGGCGATCGAGCATCAGAACCTCGATGTCACCCGCACCAACTCCATGGGCATCGCCTCGCTCGCGTTCTGGGCGTTGATCGTGATCATCTCCATCAAGTACATCGCTTTGGTGATGAAGGCCGAGAATCATGGCGAGGGCGGCATCCTCGCACTGATTGCGTTGATCATGCCCAACTCGGCCAAGAGCCGGACGGCCGGAGGGCTGGTGATGCTTGGCGTGTTCGGCACGGCGCTGCTGTACGGCGATGGTCTGATCACGCCGGCGATCTCGGTGCTCAGCGCCGTGGAAGGATTCAGCGTTGCGTCAAGCGCGTTCAAGCCCGTCGTGATCCCGCTCACCTGTGCAATTCTGTTCGGCTTGTTCCTGGTGCAGCGCCGTGGCACGAGCGCGATCGGCAGGGTGTTCGGGCCGGTGATGGTGGTCTGGTTCGCGGTGCTCGGCCTCCTCGGACTCTTGCAGATCGTTCAGCGACCCGTCGTGCTCGGTGCCGTCAATCCGATTCACATCTTCAACTTCTTCGCAGCCGAACCGTTGAAGGCATTCCTCGCCCTCGGCAGCATCTTCCTCGTCGTCACGGGCGGCGAGGCGTTGTACGCCGACATGGGGCACTTCGGACGTCGACCGATCGCCATCGTCTGGTATGGCATCGTGCTGCCCGGGCTGTTACTCAACTACCTCGGGCAGGCTGCGCTCCTGATCCGCGACCCCACCGCGATCGAAAGCCCGTTCTACCGGATGGCGCCCGAGTGGGCTATTACCCCGCTTGCGGTGGTCGCTACGATGGCATCGGTAATCGCTTCGCAAGCGTTGATCTCAGGAGCGTTCTCGTTGACCGTGCAGGCGGTACAACTCGGCTTTCTGCCGCGGGTCGCGATCCGACACACGTCAGACGATCATCACGGACAAGTCTACGTTCCGCTTGTCAACTGGGCTTTGATGATCGGCTGTGTCGGACTGGTCGTCGCGTTTCGCACATCCAGCAACCTCGCCGCCGCATACGGCATCGCCGTCACGAGCGTGATGCTGATCACCACCATCCTCATCGCCGTCGTCGCCCGTAGCAACTGGGGCTGGTCACGAGCAAGGACCATCGTCGTCATGACCCCCTTACTCGCCATCGACGTCGCGTTCGTTGCGGCCAACGTCCCGAAGATCCCCAACGGCGGCTGGTTCCCGCTTGCGGTCGCCGTCGTCCTGCTCGTCCAGATGGTCACATGGCGCAAAGGCCGCCAACTCGTCGCAGCGCGCATTCACCGCGGCGAACGACCCATCAACGACGTACTCGATGAGTCCACCGATATCACACGAGTCGACGGCATCGCCGTCTTCCTCTTCAAGGACCAAGGCATGGCACCTCCCGCCCTGGTCAACAACCTGCTGCACAACAAGGTTTTGCACACCACCACGATGATCGTGTCGATCCTCATCGAGGAGGTGCCGCGAGTCGACCCCGACCAACGCGCTGAAGTGACGGAACTGCAAGCCGGCGTCTATCAGGTCTGCCTACGATTTGGGTTCATGGAGACAACCGACGTCCCGGCGGCGCTGGCCAACATCAAGCTGGACCGACAAAACATCGACCCGAACGAGGCGACCTATTTCATCGGGAACGAATCAGTGATCGCAGGCAAGGTACCCGGCATGCACCCACTGGGCGAGCGACTCTTCGTCATCCTCAACCGGGGTGCAGACAGCGCGAGCCGGTTCTTCAAACTTCCTCCCGACCGGGTGTTCGAGGTCGGGTCCCACGTCGAGATCTGAGATGCTCCCGCACGCCTCGTCGTGCACGACGTAGGCCTCGACGTGTCACATGACGAACGGCTGCGCTCTTGATGTCAGGGGTTATGACCCGACAGCGGCTCACTTCGGCGGTCACTTCGGCCGTCACTTCGGTGGAGTGCTGGGCCATCAGTGTGGCATCCTGGCCGGATGCCGATTCGCCAGCAAGGCCTCGTGAGCATCGAGGAACAGATCGTCTTTGGAACCGGAGGCGGGCGCGACCTGAACTGTGACGTCTTCCTGCCCCCGGAGCCCGGCTTGGCGCGCGCCGCGATCTTGCTCGTGCACGGCGGCGGATGGATGCATGGCGACCGCAGCCAGCTACGCGGCTACGGCATTCAGTTGGCCCGCCACGGATTCGTATGCGTGGCAGCCGAGTACCGGTTGTCAGGTGAAGCGGTGTGGCCTGCGCAGATTCACGATGTGAAGGCGGCACTGCGCTGGATGCGGGCGAATGCGCAGCAATACGGCATCGATCCGACGCTCATCGCCGTCTCGGGCAACAGCGCAGGCGCGCACCTGGCGCTCATGCTGGCCGGGCTCGCCAGCGGCACTCTCGAAGGCGAGGGCGGTAACCCCGATGTCTCCACCGAGGTCGCAGCCGCTGTCGCGATCTACCCACCCACCGAACTCCGCGTCGCTCACGAGCACGACGCAGTCGGACAGCTACTCGGCGGAAGAGTCTCACGCGAGGTCGAGGACGAAGCCAGCCCGATCACTTACGTGCACATCGGCTACCCGCCGACAATGCTGGTACATGGAAACGCCGACGAGGTGGTCCCTGTGGAGGCAAGCTTCGCGATGTATCGCGCGCTCCGGGCGGCCGGTGCACCCGCAGAACTGCACATCTTCGACGGGGTGCCGCACGCGTTCGACGCAGAGGCCGAGTTCGGACGGCAGGTCGCCGAGCTCATCGCGCTATTCCTCGACCGCAAGATTCGTCGGGCGCAGTAGCACGAGCGCCAGGCCCGGGTGACATGCCCGCCGACTTCACGCAATCGCGCCTTGTCGCCGAAATCATCCGACCTTTGGCGTTGGGCTGTCATTGACAACAACCCAGCGCCAAAGCTCAGCCCGTGAGGCAGTCGGCTGGGTTTGGGTCTCCACTGTGGCGAGTTCGACTAGCTGATCGCGACGACACGTGGAGGCACGTGTCGATACGTAGGCACACGTGCCTCCACGTGTCGCGCACGCCACACCACTCACATCGGTGAGCTCAGGTCGGGGTACCACAACAACCCATCCGCAATGTGCGACGGCCTATGTCGAACGCGTGTTCGTTTAACTGTGTGAGACCCTTTTGCGATGATGGTCGGATGAGTTCGTTTGTTGTGCCTGATGTTGATGCAATCGGTGGGATGTCTCCGGCCGATCTTGAGGCGTGTCTACGTGTGTTCGATGGTGAGCGTCGCCGTCTGCACGCGCAGATCGCGAC
>JANYDH010000159.1 GCA_025359865.1 Actinomycetes bacterium
CGGGCGTGGTGGAAGTCTGCATCAGCGACCACGACGGCTGTGCGGGCAGGATCGCGTCGAGTTTCATGTCGCCAGCCCCGATAACTCGACGCGACTCGGTACCGCAACAACGGGTAGGCCCGGCGGGCGGGCTGTCAGCCGATGACGTCGCGCTGGCTTGTGCGGTATAAGCACGAGTACCGCAACAACCATGACGCCTTTGCCGATAACACGACCAGACGGCCAACCTCGCCAGCCACATCACCAAACAGCATTGTGCGACAGCCTGTAGGGGGCGTCCATCTGCGAATACAGCGGCCGGTAGGACCGAGAGGTCTGCATCGGCGAGGCTGTCCAATCACGTCGAGGTCGAGAGGGGGCAGCGGTGCGGTGTCGTGGATGTGGGCGACAGAACCGAACTGACTCGCGCTTTTGAGACGACTGTGGGGCAGGCCTGGTTCTGGCCTGTGCCACGTGCTCACGCGAGCTGAGCCCGGGCGCCCGATTCTGCGACGGCTGCGGAACAGCAGTTGTCGCCCCTACCGGGTCGCCGCTGGAACCGCCTTGAGTTCGCACGTCGCGGTAACCATGCGTGCACCGACTCAGCCGAACAGCTGCTGCTGCTGCTGCTGGTATCCCTGGTCGTCTTCCTGCATCCAGGCTTCGGCCAGCCGACCGCTCTCAATGCGGTAGAGACCGAAACCATGCTTCTCGTACCGCCGTCCGGTCGGCGCAAGGCCGACGAAATCGCCGGTGTGCGTCCCTCGCTCGATGTGCCGGACGACCACGCGATCGTCCTCCGCGATGAGATCGAGCACTTCCACGGTGAGGTCCGCAAAGCCAGCGTGAAGCGTCTCGAGGGCCGCCGCATAACTGGTACGACCTGGCTCGACGAGCGGATGATGCAAGACGAAGTCCTCGGCCATGACGTCGTTCCACACCTCGGGACGACACTGATTCACCGCCTCCTCCAGGTGGCGACGGACCAAAGCCTTGTTCTTCTGCAACTCGCTCATCGGCGGATTCCGCCACATGGTGATGACGGTCGTATCTTCGTCGGAACCGACTTCGTCGGCGGCGACCCGGCAACGTTGTCCGTCTCGTTCCGGGCTGATCGCCTCGAAGCCAACGGCTTACCCCGCCCCCGGTAAGGTCGGCCCGGCCCGGCGCGTCGGGCGAAAGGCGAGCATGCCGCAAGCTCGGCGCTCAGGCGGTCTGGACCTGGAACGTGTCGAGCGCGTCGGCAGGGATGCCGAGCGTTCCATCTTCAAGCTTCACGCGTGGGAGCCGCCTTTCGTAGATCGCCTGCACGACCACCCGGGTCGGGACACCCAGCCGCCGCGCAACTTCGGCGGGCAAAAGCACGTCGTTGTCGCTCACAGCGCACCACCCTTCGTCGAGACCCAACCTACCGTGCAGCATACGAATGACCGTTGCCAGCTCGTCCTGCAGCCCGGGCGCAGCACCTCGATCGCGAAGCTCGAGGCGAGCATCTTCCATGGCTTCGAGGACACGGAAGGCGTCGTCGAGAGAAAGGACGACGGTGCGCGGCACAGGGTCGTCGAACGGTTCGGTCGGGCTCACGATGCGAGTGTGAACCACGTGTGTGACGGACCACCCGGGTAGCGCCGATCGCCCACTCGGACATCAAGCGCGGGCCAACCTGGCCCACAGATCACCTCATCTGCACTGCCCCCAACCGCCGGATTCGCTGCGAGTGAGCTGGCTCTTCGAGTTCCGACCGGCCGATGTCAGCAGATCATGGATTGAGGGGGCCCCCGCCACGTCTCTTCGACAGCACCGATTCGGAGGCGGTTCCACACGGATCGGTGAGCTCGCGCTCGCGTCCCCAAGGCTGCGACTCGATCCGCACTCGAACTCGGCGGTGATTGTCCTTGGAGAACTGCTCGATGATCTCAATGAGTCCGGTGGCCGACATCGCATGAGCGACCAGAATGTGCTCGTCGACCAGTCTCGAGCCCTCCGTCGTGTCGACGCTGGCCTTCTCTCATGGGCCAGTATTGACATCGCTGCGATGGGTGGGCAGGTGTTGTGTATGCCAGCCGTCAACTAGCGTGCGCAGCAATGGACATCACCACGACTCCTGCCTGGCAAGCACTGTTGGACACCGCTCGGCCCGCTCATCTTCGTGAACTGTTCGAAGCTGATCCTGAGCGCGCCCAGCGGTACACAACACACGCTGGCGATCTGCGCGTGGACTGGTCGAAGAACCTGATCGACGATTCGGTCATGACCGCCCTACTGGCGGTGATCCGGGCGAGCAGCTTCACCATGCGGATCGAGGCGATGTTCTCCGGTGAAGCGATCAACACCACCGAACGCAGGGCCGTGCTCCATACTGCGCTGCGCGCACCTTCTGGTACGAGCGTGATGGTTGATGGCCACGACGTGGTCCCCGATGTGCATGCCGTGCTCGATGCCATGGCCGGATTCGCCGACCGGGTCCGTGACGGACAGTGGCGCGGGGCGACGGGCATGCCCATTGCCACGGTGGTCAACATCGGCATCGGCGGCAGCGACCTCGGCCCGGCAATGGCGTATCTCGCCACCCGCGCGTTTGGTCGTGCGGATCTGCGATGCCGCTTCGTGAGCAACGTCGATGGAGCCGATATCGCCGACAACCTCAGCGATCTCGACCCGGCCACCACGCTGTTCGTCGTCAGCTCGAAAACGTTCACGACGATCGAGACGCTCACCAACGCAGGCGCCGCGAGAAGATGGCTGGTCGATTCGCTTGGTGACGAGGCAGTCGCCACGCATTTCGTGGCTGTCAGCACCAATGCCGATGAAGTCGCCAAGTTCGGCATCGACACCACCAACATGTTCGGGTTTTGGGACTGGGTAGGTGGTCGCTATTCGGTCGACTCGGCCATCGGGCTGTCGTTGATGATCGCCATCGGCCCGAAGCAGTTCCGCGAGTTCCTCGACGGGTTTCACACCATCGATCGCCATGTCCGTGAGACCCCGCTCGATCAGAACGTGCCGGTGTTGATGGCCGCGCTCGGAATCTGGTACTCCAACGTGCTCGGTGCCGACAGCAAGGCGGTACTGCCGTACGCCCACGAACTGCGTCGGTTCGCTGCCTATCTCCAGCAACTCGACATGGAATCCAACGGAAAATCTGTTCGCCTCGACGGCTCACCGGTGAGGACCACTACCGGCCAGGTCGTGTGGGGCGAACCAGGCACCAATGGCCAGCATGCTTTTTATCAACTGCTCCATCAGGGCACCCGGCTGGTGCCGATCGACTTCATCGGGTTTGCCCACTCCAACCATGATTTACAGTTGCAGCACGATCTGTTGATGTCGAATCTGTTTGCGCAGGGAGAGGCATTGGCGTTCGGAAAGACGCTCGCCGAAGTACAAGCTGAGGGCATTGCCGAGCATCAACAGGCTCACAGGGTATTCCCGGGAAACCGGCCGAGCACCACGATCGTGGCGCCACGGCTCACACCGTCGGTACTCGGCCAACTCATCGCGTTGTACGAGCACATCGTGTTCGTACAAGGATGTGTGTGGGATGTGAACAGTTTCGATCAATGGGGCGTCGAGCTTGGCAAGGCGCTCGCCAATCGCATCACCCCCGAGCTGACTGTCGATTCGCCACCCCACCACGACAGCTCGACTACGGCGCTCATCCAGTGGTATCGCGCCAACCGCACATGACGGTCGTAGTGATGCCGGTCGCATTGATGCCGGTTCGGGTCGCTGTTGTGGGTACCGGTGGGCGAGACTCTCGTCATGTCTGAGCGGGTACTCGTAGCCAAGGTGGGTCTCGATGGTCACGACCGGGGGGTGAAGGTGGTCGCTCGGATCCTTCGCGACGCCGGCTTCGAGGTCATTTACACCGGCTTGTTCCAGACGCCCGACACCGTTGCCGCGGCAGCGGTCGACGAAGATGTCGATGCCATCGGGCTGTCGATGTTGAGCGGGGCACACATGACGCTCGCTCCACGAGTGGTCGAGCGCGTGCGCGCCTTGGGCGTCGACATCCCTGTCGTGGTCGGTGGCATCATCCCGGTGCGAGACGTCGCTAAACTGCATGCGGCCGGAGTCGCGGGTGTGCTCACCCCGGGTGCCACCGCTGACGAGGTGGTTGCACTCGTGCGTAGCGTCATCACGGCACGCGGGTGATCGCCTACCATCGCCCGATGCCTGATCCGCTCGAGCGCGTCACCAACTTGTTGGCGTTGCTCCTCGAGACCAACGTGGCGCTCACGTTGCAGCAAATTGCCGGTGAGCTCGCTGGCGCGTATCCGGAATCGAGCTCGGCGCTACGTGGCGCGTTCGAACGAGACAAGAGTATCTTGCGTGACATCGGTGTGCCGATCGAGACCGAGGTGCTGGGCGGAGATCAGGCGGGTCAAACCGCATACCGAATCGATCGGGCGCGCTACGAGCTTCGTGGTCTGCACCTCGACGACGATGAGCGTCATGCGTTGCAGATGGCCGTGGCCGCGGTTCGCAGCGATGTCGGCCAACACGGAGTCTGGAAGCTGGGGGGTGCCCTTGCTGGCTCGTCGGTGGTAGTAGCCGAGCTGCCGAGCCTGGCTTGGTTGCCTGCGTTGAGGATCGCAAGCAGCCAGCATCTCAGTGTGAGGTTCGAGTACCACGGCACGGTTCGCACGCTCGATCCGTACGGGCTCCTGCTCCGTAACGGGCTGTGGTACGTCATCGGTCTCGATCATTCACGCGGTGCTGTGCGCACCTTTCGAGTCGACCGCATCGAGGGCGCCGTCCAGACCGTTGAAGAGTCGTCGTTCGAAGCACCTCACGGATTCGATCCTCGTACCGTGTTCCCCGACGACCCGAAGGCGCTTGGTGATGGTGACACGGTGGCCGTGGTTCGTGTCGATGTCCAGATCGCGGACGCACTACGACGTGAACTCGGCGACGGCTCGGTAGTAGCCGAGCACGCCGACGGGTCGGTCGAGTTCGACGTGGCCTGTGCGAACCTCGACGCGTTCAGGTCGTGGCTGTTCGGGCTCGGGTTCCATGCGCAGGTCACTCGGCCACCCGAGGTTCGCGCCGCAGTCATCGCCTGGCTGCGTCAGCTCGCTGATGGCGCGGCGGTCTCACCATGAGCGACAGGCGCGGTCCTCGTCGTGTGGCCGACCGGTTGCGGCGGTTACTGGTGGTCCTTCCTTGGCTGATGGAGCGCGGATCGGCGACCCTGGGAGAGATGTCCCAACGATTCGAACTTTCCGAGGCCGAACTGGTGCGTGACCTCGAACTTGCGGCGATGTGCGGATTGCCACCGTTCCTCGACGAGATGATCGATCTGTTCATCGATGACGACGGCACGGTGAACGTGGGTATCCCGCGATT
Organism: Actinomycetes bacterium; assembly: GCA_025359865.1. Taxonomy (GTDB): domain Bacteria; phylum Actinomycetota; class Acidimicrobiia; order Acidimicrobiales; family Ilumatobacteraceae; genus VFMC01. The sequence continues at coordinate 5,329 of JANYDH010000159.1, forward strand.
CTTTGCCAGGCCGTTGCGGCTCACGGCACCCGAGGGATTCACACTGCTGGCCGCGGGGCGGCTGGCGATGGCGTTGCCCGGTGCCGAACCGACCGGGTCACTCGGACGAGCGTTGACGAAACTTGAAGTCGTGCTAGGCGACGATGCGATGGCTGTCGACGTGCCGAGCCCGCCTGCGACGCTCGATCTCATCGGTGCCGCAGAACGTGGAGAGCGGGTGCAGATTGCGTATTGGTCGGCATCGAGTGACGAAGCGACCGAGCGGATGATCACCCCGCGTCTTGTGTTCGCCGATCGTGGGCGTTGGTACGTTGTGGCCGATGACGACCGCTCTGGCGAACGACGTCGATTCCGAATCGACCGCATCGCCTCGTGTCAACTCACCGGCGAACTCGTCGACCTTCAGCCAGTGCCCGAGTATGCGCCCGATTCATGGTTCGACGACGCACCCGAGCTCGCTGTCGCCACCCTCCGGTTGAACCAATCCGGCCGGTGGGCGGTTGAACGACTGCCGCTGCGATCGATGAACGACGACGGCGATCACGTGATTGTCGAGGTGGCCGTTGCCAGTGAGCGGTGGCTTGCCGAACTGCTGCTGCGCTTGGGTTCGGACGCAATGGTTTTAGCCCCCGGACACTGGGTGGATCTGGCCGCGAGGACCGCCCAGGCATTGCTTGCCGAGTGTTACGCCGTGACGAGTTGAGCCTTGACCTGCTCGATCGTGGTGATGTGATGGGCGGCGAGTAGATACGGCAACACCGCAGCAGTCGCTTCGGCGTCGGCGAGCGCATCGTGTGGTCGGTCGAGCGCCACCCCGTATCGTTCACAGAGGGCGCCTAGTCGGTGCGACTGGCGACGGTCGGGGTCGAGGCGGCGTGACAGCGACAGCGTGCAAAGCGATGCAGGCACTGGTAGCACTCGCCCGGCGCGGCGGGCTGCCTGGTGGAGGAATGCAAGGTCGAACGCAGCGTTGTGAGCAACGACGACACAGCCATCGAGGCGCTCGATGAGCGCGTCGAGTACGTCTCCTGCGGTCGGCGCATGGCGAAGCGACCGCCTGCTGATGCCATGGATTCGGTGGGGGCCGACACGGAACCAGAGCCGGTGCCGGGGACGGACGAAACTGGACCATCGGTCGAGTTGAGTGCCACTGGCATCGACCACCACAACGCCGATTTGCAGCAGGCGGTGACGCTCGGACGAAAGTCCGGATGTTTCGACATCGACCACGGCAAAGCGGACCGGGATGTTGTTGTTCCATTGCTCCGGTTCGAGGCTCATGTGGTGCACCTTAGGCCGGGGGTGTGATGCGTTGGCGCTCTCGCCGGATGGGTCGGTCTGACAGGTTGGCGCACAATGCGGATTGGCGTGGCGGCGCCCAACACCGCGGTGCGCTCGTCGCGACCGTGCGAGCTAGAGCGCAGCGTGAACGTTCGCTAAATACGAGGCGCGTGTGGTGAAAGCCTGCATCAGCACCAGCGACTACGACGGCTGTGCGGGGAGGATCGCGTCGACTCACATGTCGCCACGCCCTACAACTCGACGCGACTCGGCACCGCAACAACGGGTGGGCCCGGCGGACGGGCTGCGGGTCGGTGTGGGTCAGCCAACGAGCGTCCGGGCCCTGATTCCAATCGGCGCAGACACCGTGAATCCCGCCAGATGGCGGTCCTCTTCGTTCTCTCCGCCCCAGAAGCCGTATTCATGGTTCGACCGGGCAAACGACTTGCAGTCGAATCGCACCGGGCAGGTTTGGCACAGTTGCAGGGCGCGGCCTTCTCGGCGTTCGCGAGCCTGCGGACGCTCGGCCCTGGTCGGAAAAAACAAGGCTGTTTTTCCCTTGCACAAGGCGTGATCACGCCATTGCTGGTCGGTCAGTGGCGCGATCCCGATGGGCGGCATGTATTTAACACTAAAGAAACATCTGCGCGAACGCAAGGGTCAATTGTGGTGGGATTCTCGTCGTCGTGCAGGCGGGGCGGTGGTCAGAGCAGTTCGGCGGCCAGGCTGGCCACTGCGCTTCGTTCGCAGGCAACAAGCGTCACGTGTCCGAAGCAGCGTTGGCCGGCGAAGGCCTGAATCAACACCGCAAGCGCGTTGTTCGACTCGCCGAGGTACGGAGCGTCGATCTGGCTGGTGTCACCGGTGAACACCACCTTGGTGCCCTCACCGATTCGGGTGAGGATCGTCTTGAGCGTGGTCGGCTCGAGGTTCTGTGCTTCGTCCACGATCACCATCTGACGATGTAGCGAACGACCGCGAAGGAAGGTGACACTCTCGAGTGACAGTTGGCTGCGAGCGGTGAGTTCGTCGATCAACTGGCGCGCATCACGGCTGCTGCGCTGATCGGTCAATGCAACGATCGCATCGTGGATCGCCGACATCCACGGATCGAGTTTCTCGTCGAGGCCACCGGGAAGAAAACCGACATCAGCGCGTCCAACTGGCACGAGTGGTCGATAAATCGCCAGATGTTCGTACGAACGAGTTTCGACGACCTGTTCGAGCCCGGCAGCGATTGCCATCACCGTCTTGCCAGTGCCGGCGCGCCCGTCGAGTGCCACGACGCTCACCTCGGGATCAAGTAGTAACTCGAGCGCGAAGCGCTGCTCTTTCGAACGTGCACGCAGCCCCCACGCGTCGGGCGCAGTGTGAGGCAGAAACGTCAGCTCGCCGTCGAGACAGCGCACGAGCGCAGACTGCGACCCGGCGCGAAGCACGGCGAACTCGTTCTCGTGGATATCGGCCCCACCGTCGACGCAGTCTCGGGCGATGCCTCCGGACAGGTACAGGTCGTCGATGATCTCGTGAGAGGTTTCGATCGTGGACCAGCCGGCGTTGCGGGTGGCCGCAGTGCGTCCGACGGGACGGTGCTCGCACGCAGTCAACCCTAAGTGGGCCGCCTTGATTCGGAGCGCAGCATCGTTCGACATCATCGTCGTCGGGGCGATAGAGGCTTGGCCGAGCGCGGCACCGATGATCCGGTTGTCCGGAACGTTGGGATCGAGACCGTGCTCGATGAGGAGGTGCTTTTGTACGCCATTGATCTCGATCTGCAGTCGCGCCGCGTGTTCGTGTTCGCCGAGCGCCACTGGCGAGGCCAATGATCCGCCGGCGCGGACGCGGATTTCCTCGATGGTGCGCAGTGCAGTGCGAGCACCACGACCGACGTCGTCCATCCGAGCCTTCAGCCCATCGAGTTCCTCGATCACAGTGAGGGGAATGACCACGTCGACATGTGTGAACGAGTAGAAACACATCGGATCGGCGACCAGGACCGACGTGTCGAGGACGACCCGAGCTCTCACCGCCGTTTCATCGATCGTGTCGGACGATGTGGGACTGCGGAGATCGGTCAATGCCACTCCTCGAGATCTGAGAGGGGAAGAACTAGACGGACTGTCGTGCCGACGTTAGTGAAGTTGGCCGAGCATGTCGGGGATCCCCTCGTCGAGTTCCACCCCACACGAGTTCAGAGCGAACGACACCAGGTGGTAGTTGCCGATGGTGAAGATCAGGTCGAGGATTTGCTCATCGCTGTACTCCGTGGCCAGCGTCGCCCATGTCTCGTCGCTGATGCGACTCTCATGGTGGAGCTCGTCGACCGAACGTAGCAACGCCTGTTCGAATGGCGTCCAGTTCGGGTGAGTCGAACCGAGGCGTACTTGTGCGATCTCGGCGATCGTGATGTCGCTGCGTTGTGCGATCACGTAGTGCTGACCGAACTCGTACGGGGCGTTGCAGACGACTCCCACGCGAAGAATCGCCAACTCGCGATGTCGCGGAGTGAGGGTGTTCTTCGAAAGCACATGGCCCGCGAACACGAGCCAGCGCTTTAACAGCTTGGGATGGTGTGCGAGGGTGGCGAAGATGTTCAGCGTTGAACCGTCTGGCGCACGCAGGCCGCCTCGCTCGTAGAGTTCCTCCACTTCTGGCGACGGATCGATAACGGGGCGCAAGCGCGGTGAGGTCATGTCGTGAATCCTCGCGCTCTGGCCGACTGTTGAACGGGCCGGACCCGGTATCGGTGACCGACAAGGCAGTAGTTGCAAATGCAACAACAATGGTGCTTGCTATTCGCGCGCGAAACCTGTTCCATACGCTCTCGTAACGCTCCGTTACACCCCCGGATACACAGAGGTATCACTCATATGACCAAAGCAGAGTTGATCGACGCAGTTGCCAAGTCGGCCGATGTCAGCAAGGTTGACGCAGAGAAGACTCTCGCGGCTTTCTTCGACATCGTCACCGCGACTGCCAAGAAGGGCGACAAGGCCGCATGGCCGGGCTTCGGCTCGTTCAGCACCTCGAAGTCTACGGCCCGCACTGGCCGCAACCCCCAAACCGGTGAGCCAGTGAAGATCGCTGCGTCTACTCGGATGAAGTTCACCTCGAGCGCCACGCTCAAGGCCGCGTTGAACCCCAAGAAGAAGTAACCAGGAAAGGCACAGGAGACCCCATGGCTGTTGAAAAGAAGGCTGCACCCGCGAAGAAGGCTGCACCCGCGAAGAAGGCTGCACCCGCGAAGAAGGCTGCACCTGCGAAGA
>JANYDH010000164.1 GCA_025359865.1 Actinomycetes bacterium
CGCCGGCGGGGCTGTACCTACCAAACGCTGGGCTGCGGGGCGAGCGGCGCTGGCCGAGGCCGGTCGGCGCAGGATTGGCGCGCCGGTCGTCATCGGGCTAGACACGCCGTGTGTTCTTGGCCTGGAAGGAGATGCGACGCGCCAAACTGCGATTCGGTCTACTCACCGGGGCTGTTGCGTTGCTACTGCTGCTGATCCTGTTTCTTCAGGCTCTGCTGACCGGGCTGGTGAACCAGTTCATCGGTGCCTTGGAGCATCAGTCGGCCGATGTGCTGGTCTACAACGCCCAGGCGCGCAAGAACGTCGAAGGTTCGATCGTGCTTCCCGATCAGCTCGCCGCAGTCAGCCAGGTCGCCGGTGTCGCCGCGGCCGAGCCGCTCGGCCAGGGCACCTTCACCGTCACCGCCAACGGTACCGAGCAGGACGCCGTGATTTTCGGGTACACCCTCGGCGGCCCGGGCGAGCCGACGACGCTCTCATCCGGTCGCCTGCCCGCCGGAGCGAACGAGGCCGTCGCCAGTAGCCGCAATGTGGCCGACGGATTCGCCATCGGCGACACGGTGTTGATCTTGCCAGGACCCTCGCCAACGGCTCCGCTCTCGGTGCTCGTGGTCGGCCTGGCCGATGAAATCAACTACTCGGTTGCTCCGGTGTTGTTCACCGACTTCGCCACGTTCGAGGCCGCGAAGCGAACCGTCAACCCTGATGCAACCGCCGTGCTACCCAGCCTGGTCGCAGTGCGCGTCGAGGCAAACTCTGACGCTGCCGCCGTAGCCACCGCGATCACGGCCACGGTGCCAGGCGTCGAGGCGCTCACCCGCCAGCAAGCAGTGGACGGCTCACCGGGCGTCAGTAGCGTGCGGCAGAGCTTCTCGGTGATCCTGCTGTTGTTCTACCTAGTGGTGCCCCTCGTCACCGGGCTGTTCTTCCTCATCGTCACGTTCCAGAAGGCAGGTGCGTTGACTCTGCTCCGCGCAATCGGCACGCCAGCGGCACCACTCGTGCGATCGCTGTTGCTGCAGGTGGCCATGGTCGTAACCGGTGGCGCTGTGCTGGCGACTGCGGTCTTTGCAGCGATCGCCAGCGCATCCGGCGGTTCTCGCGCCCTGAGCATTTCGGTTGAGCCTGCCACGGTCCTGCTCACATGCGCAGTGGTGCTCGTACTTGCCTTGCTCACCTCACTCACCGCCGCACGACGAGTGTTACGGATCGACCCGATCGCTGCCACCACCGGCGCTGGGGTGCGCGTCTGATGCGGCTCGCGCTTCGAGAACTGCGCCGCCAACCCGGGCGGTTCATGGTCGCAACCGTCGTGCTGACGTTCCTGTGTCTGCTGTTGTTGTTACTGGGAGGTCTGCTCGACGGGTTGTTCCTTGGCTCTACGGGTGCGATACGCGCTCAGCGCGCCGATGTCATCGTCTATTCCGCCAATGCCCGCGATTCATTCCTGCGTAGCCGAATCGGGCCCGACGTTCGGTCGGCGGTCGAGACCACTGTCGGTGTGGAACAGGTCGGCGGACTCGGCGTGCTGCTGCTCGGTGCCGAGGTTCCTGGCCAGACGAAAGTCGCCGATGCTGCAGTCATCGGCTATGAACTGCAGCCGAACGGCGTGCCACCCGTGCCTCCAAGCGGTCATGCGTGGGCCGATACGAAGCTTCGTGACGACGGAGCAGACGTCGGCGACACCTTGCTGATTGGTCCCGCGAAGTCACCGGTCGTGATCGACGGATTCGTGGACGATACGAACTTCTTGCAGCAAGGTGGACTGTGGGTTGATATGGCGACGTGGCGATCGGCACAGAACGCCAACCGGCCCGATGCCTTCGTGGCCGACGATGTCGTGCAGGTGCTCGTCGTACAGGGATCGGGCGATCTCACCACCGCGATCGACGCTGCAACACGTGCGAGCGGCGGCGGCGGAGAAGGCCTCGGTGACGTCACCAAGACGCTGACGAAGGACGCCGCCGTGTACGCCCTCCCCGGGGTACAAGCACAGCAAGACACGTTCAACCAGATCATCTACATGACGCTCACCGTGGTGCTGGCCGTAGTCGGGTTGTTCTTTTCATTGCTCACGCTCGAGCGATCCGGCTTGTACGGTGTATTGAAGGCCATCGGGGCGTCGACCCGCACCCTGTTCGGCGGTGTTGTGCTGCAGGCGGTGGTCGTGGCCATCGTTGCCTTTGCCATCGGCGGGGTTCTGGCACTCGCTGCTTCGCTCGGGCTCTCCGGGACTGTGCCGTTGCAGCTCACACCGCAACGGTTCGTCTTCACATTCGTGACGTTGGTCGGTTCTGCCGTGCTCGGCAGCGCGATCTCGCTGCGCCGTGTCATCCATATCGATCCAGCATCAGCCATCGGGAGCGCCGCATGAGCGAGTCCACACCATCAGCCGCCAACAGTTCCGCCACCGCTGGGTCCAGTGCCGTGGCCGATCTGCCTGCGCTCCAACTGAAGGCGGTCCGCAAGGTCTACGGCGGCTCGGGTACGAACCATGAGGGAGGAACGGTCGCGCTGGATCATGCCGACCTCACCGTGCGTCACGGCGAGATCGTCGCCCTGCTCGGGCCATCCGGATCGGGCAAGACCACGTTGTTGTCGATTGCCGGTGGCCTACTCACGGCCACCTCCGGCAGTGTGGTCGTCGGCGGTCACAACATCACCGAGTTTTCGCCGAGACAGCTCACCGAGTTTCGCCGTACCGAGGTCGGCTTCGTGTTCCAGGCGGTGAACCTGGTGCCATTCCTCACCGCCGAGGAGAATCTTCTGGTGGTCTCCGAATTGGCCGGCACCAGCGGGTCTCGAGGCGATAGCCGCAAGCAGGCCAAACAACGAGCACGCGCGTTGCTCGCAGAGTTGGGGTTGGCCGAGCGGGCCTCGAATCTGCCGGGCGAGCTGAGCGGTGGCGAGCGTCAACGCGTCGCCATCGGCCGGGCGCTGTTCAACAGCCCGTCGCTGGTGCTGTTCGACGAGCCGACCTCGGCGCTCGACACCAAGATCGGCGAGCAAGTGATGGATCTGATCCAGCACGAGATGCGCAGTCGCGGAACCGCAGCGGTGATCGTCACCCACGACACCCGGATGACGCACTACGCCGACCGAACGGTGCACATCACCGACGGCATCCTCGACGCCAGCGCCTAGCCACCTTTCATCAACCGCATCCCTCCCGACACCCGTCTCGCGTCCGTTCGGCGTTTGGTAGGTGAAGCCCCTCCAGAGGGGCTGTACCTACCAAACGCTTGTCGATGGAAGGACGGATGGACGGACGGACGGCTGGCAGATTGGGCGTGACGGGGTACGGTGAGGCGATGAACCCGTGGGAGCAGTTGTCAGCTGGGATAGACCTGCCGTTTCATCCGGATCTGGTGGTGCCGGCGTTGCACGAGATCTCGTTGCCGGTCCCGAACCCGGCCCCGGTGGCCGACGTTGCGAAGGCCGCACACGACCAGGTGATGTCGGTGTTCGGTCCACATGTCACCGCTGGCATGACCATCGCGGTCGGTGCTGGTAGCCGTGGTCTCAGCGACCGCGTCGAGTTGTTGCGTGGCACCATCAGCGGCCTGCGGGCGCTCGGCGCCAACCCGTTCGTGGTGCCAGCGATGGGCAGCCACGGTGGCGCCACGGCCGATGGGCAGCGGGCGATGCTCGAAACGCTCGGCATGACCGAAGATGCGGTCGGTGCCGAAATCCGAGCCACGATGGACACGGTGCAGGTGGCCAGCACCACCGATGGGATGCCGCTCTACCTCGACCGACACGCGGCCGATGCGGACCGGATCCTGCCGGTCAACCGTGTCAAGCCGCACACATGTTTCAAGGGGCCGATCGAAAGCGGCTGCACCAAGATGGCCGTCGTCGGCTTCGGCAAACAGCCTGGCGCGGCACAGATCCATTCGTGCGGACCGGACGAGATGCGCGGGCGGTTGCTGAACGGCATCGATGCGCTCCGGGCAACGGGCCGCCTGCTCGGCGGAGTCGCCACCGTCGAATCTGCCGCCGGCGAGGTCGTCCGACTGCAGGCACTCGGGCCGTCCGATGTGGGCGGCGACGTCGAACGCGAACTCACCGAATACGCCCGGGCCTTGGTGCCTGCGTTGCCGTTCGACATGATCGATGTTCTCATCGTCGAACAGGGTGGAAAAGACATCAGCGGCACCACGATCGACCCCAATGTCACCGGGCGCTTCTGGGTACACGGCCTCGCCGATCTGGCCTCGCCGCAGGTGGCCACCATCGTACTGCTCGCCATCACCGAGGCATCGGGCGGCAACGTGCTCGGCATCGGGTTCGCCGACTTCATTCCGGCGGCGGTCGCGGCCGGCATCGACTGGCGCAAGACGTACATCAACTGCTTCACCGCCGGCCCGAGCGGGGTGCGACGCAGTCGCATGCCGATGGTGCTGCCCACCGGCGATGACTGCATCCGGGCTGCTCTCAGCATGTGCGGCAGAGCCTTCGACGAGCCGAAGCGGGTCGTCCGCATCCGCAGCACCCTCCACCTCACGACCTGCTGGGTGAGCGATGCGCTGCTCGGCGAACTGCCGGCCGGGGCCAGCATCACCGGCCGCTGACAGGACCGGCCAAGGACAGGACCGGCCAAGGTATCTGCCCATTCCGCCCGCGAAGGTCTCAAGCATTGCTCCGGTTCTCCCGATGACTGGATGATGCTTGTCGAGACAGTCACCTGGGATGCGGATGCGGGGTGGCAACCTGACCTCCCCCATCCAGACGGGCGGTCGGCGTTGGTGCTCGTGTTCGGTCATCTTCCCGACGCCGGCCAACTCGATGCTGGCCACCGGGACCCGCTGTCTGGCACCGCCGACCCCTTCGCCGAGTTGTCTTCCGTGTGGTTGGGCCACGCCGTGCTCGGCTGTTCGACCGCCGGCCAGTTGATGCACGGCGATCTGCCGGAAGCTCCCGTGGTGGCCGTGGTCATCCGCTTCGACCGCACGACCCTGCGCCACCACCATGTCGAACTCACGAAGGCCGGCGGCGCCCGCAATGCCGGCCGGGACCTCGCCGATGTGATGGATGATCCGAAGCTTCGCGGGGTGTTCGTGGTTGGCGACGGTCATGCAGTGAACGGTGCTTCGCTTGCTGCAGGGTTCGCCGACCGACTGCCAGATATGCCCGTCTCGGGCGGCCTGGCCGGGAATGGGCTGAGTGCCGAATCCACCTGGAGCCTGGTGGATGGCGTGCGTTGCACCGGATGGGTGAGCGCCGTCGGATTCGTCGGCGACCACATCGAACTCGGCTTCGGTGCTGCCGGTGGATGGGATGTACTCGGGCCGGAGCGGCTGGTCACACAGAGCTATGGCAACGTGCTGTACGAGTTGGATGGCCAACCCGCGTTAGCGCTGTATCGAGATCATCTCGGCGAACTCGGCGACGACCTTCCCAACGCTGCGGTCGGGTTTCCCATGTCCATCCGCGATCTCGACGACCGCACGGTCGTGCGCACCGTCTGGTCGGTGAATCCTGCGACCGACAGCCTTCGACTCGGCGGCGATGTGCCCCAGGGGTCGGTCGCCCAGCTATTACATGCGTCGCCCGACAGGCTGGTCGAAGGTGCCCATCAGGCAGCTCGACGAGCAGCCATCGGCCATGAGGAGTTTGCGATCGCGGTCAGCTGCTCTGCTCGACGACGGGTGCTCGGCGAGCGCAGCGACGAAGAGGTGGATGCTGCCTTGGAAGCACTCGATCCCGGCGTTCATCTGGTCGGCTTCTACTCCAATTCCAGTCTTTGCCCCGACGGAGGGCAGATCGATTTGCACAACCAGACGATGACGATCACGACATTCCGTGAACGAACCGAGGTGAATGCGTGAGCGATACCTCGACCAACTCCGGTTCACCATTCCACCCCGTCCTACGACGTCAACTTCGGCGGTCCAACATCGTCGACCGACCTGTCGATGACTACGCGTGGAATGGATTCCTCGACCGCATCGATCGCGCCTACCGTGACAACGATCAGGGCCGCGAGCGGCTTGAGCGGTCCGTAGGGATCTCGTCGCGCGAGATCCGCGAATTGACGCTGGACATGGACCGATCGTCGGAGTCGTTGCTGGCTCATGAACGCGACCGGTTGCGACTGCTGTTCGACTCAGTCACCACCGGTCTGCTGGTGATCGACCGCTTCGGCAGGATCACCTCCGTCAACCCCGAGGCAGCGCGGATGCTCGGCGATGCTGGCACGCTCATCAACAGCTATCTCGACCAGATGTTGCAGATGATCGGACGTGACGGCGAGCCGCGGCCGCTCGTCAACCGTGAGGAGCTCGACCGCGCGCTGCGCTCCGGCCAGTGGGTTCGTAACGACGTGCGACTGGCCGACCCACGTCGACCGTTCCAGTATGTCGAGACGTCCGACGGCACGTTGCCCGCCGGTGTCATCGCCGCCGATGTCGCAATCGTCGCGTTCCGTGCCGGTGAGACACATCTCGGCGGTCTTGTCGTGGTCACCGACAATGCTGCTCGCGAGGAGGCTCGTAGCCGGCTCGCTTGGCAGGCGTCGCATGACGCGCTGACCTCGCTACCGAACCGGTTGTTGCTCGCCGAGCGGGTGGAAGTGGCCCTGGTACAAGCCCGCCGAACCGGAAACTGGCCCTCGGTGATGTTCATTGATCTTGACCGGTTCAAGTACGTCAACGACTCGCTCGGTCATGCTGCCGGCGACTTACTCCTGGTTGCTGCGGCTGACCGGTTGCAGCGCTGCGTCCGGGGAGGCGACACCGTGGCCCGCACCGGCGGCGACGAGTTCGTCGTGTTGTGCGAGGGCGCCGACGACATCGCTGGCGTGCGGATCGTGGCCGAACGGATCCTGGCCACGCTCAACGAACCGTTCGATCTGGATGCTGATCAGGCATACATCTCGGCATCGATCGGCATCGCCCATGGCAGTGCCGACGACCGCGATTCGGACTCGTTGCTCCACGATGCAGACCTGGCGATGTACCGCGCAAAGGAGTTGGGTGGCGGGCGGATCTCCGAAGCCGATGAGCGTCTCCGTATCGAGGCGGCCGAACGGATGCAACTGGAACGGGCGTTGCGTTCCGCGGTCGTTCAAGACGACATCACGGTGGCGTACCAACCGGTGTTCCGCATCGAAGGCGGCGATCTCGTCGGCTTCGAGGCGCTCGCGCGGTGGACCCATCCCACGCTCGGTGAGGTGCCTCCGAACCGGTTCATCCCGATCGCCGAAGACCTCGGGCTCATCGTGGCGATCGGTGACCGTGTGTTCGACATTGCCTGCCGCGACCTCGCCTCGTGGAACGCTCAGCGTGCCGAGGGAGATCTGGGCTTCCCCCTCGGGATGAACGTCAACATCTCCGGTCGTGAACTGTCGTCGCCCTCGCTGGTGCCGCGTGTCGTTGCGGCGATCCAACGCCATGAGGTGCCGCCGGAGTGGTTGACACTCGACGTGTCGGAGTCGGTGCTGTTGCAGCACGGCGACGTCGCCAGTGCCCGGCTGGAGGAACTTCGCTCCGCGGGCATCCGCGTGGCAATCGACGACTTCGGCAGCGGCGACTCCTCGTTGTCATCGCTGCGCCGGTTCGCCGTGCAGATGGTGAAGATCGACCGTGGGTTCATCACCGGCATCGACAGCACGATCCGTGACGAGCGTGTCGTGCGGGCCGTGATCGACCTTGCGCATGCGCTCGATTGCGAGGTGCTCGCCGAAGGCGTCGAGGGCACTCGTGAACTCGGCGTGCTGCGCGAACTTGGTTGCGAGTACGTGCAGGGTTACCTGCTGGGCAGGCCGATGCCCGCCGACGAGGCATTCATCCTGGCGACCGCGGTGCTGCGCCGCACCAAGCCAAGCGAAGAGCGCAGCGCCCAAGTGATCACCCCCGACCGCTGGGTTGCCTAGCTGCCGTAGGCACGGCCCAGCAACGGTAGGGCTGGAGGTGGTCGTCTGCTCTATGAGACGCAGACATGATCAAGCCCCCTGAGTCTCACCGAATCTGAACTTTGTGAGATTCGGCAATCGCTGAGCCGTTTGAAACTCACAGACCTCGATCAGTGCGTTTCAGCCACAACTTCGGGATGCTCGGGATGCTCGAATCGTTCCGTCAGCCAGGAGAGCGCCGTGACAGGATGATCGATCAGCCCATCGAAGTCGTGACGATGACCCGCCGTTACGCAGAACATTCTGGCTACGCCCCACGGAGGTACCAGCCAGACCGTCTCCAACAGAGCAACCAACGCATCATCGAGTTCGACGTCGCGAACAATCGCCATGCCTTCCGACTCGACGCGCAAGACACACGACTGTTGCCCGACGGTGAGCGTCGAGAGTGTTTGATCGTCCTTCGCCACGTACACGGTTGCGAGCGTTGACCGACCGCCGACTTCTGCGGTTGCGACCGTTTCAGCATCCTGAGCCATGCCCGATGGATATCCTGACTTGGAGCCGAAACTTGTTGATACAGCGACAGAACCAGGCTCGCGAACAACCCACCCAAGATCGTCTTCGCACGCCACGGCAAGTCGCAATGGTTCGTTGCGATCAGCGGAGAGCACCGCAGCGAACTGCAATTCGCACGCTGGGGACGGTGAGGGAACCCCCTCGGTCGTTGAACCCGGCGATTGGCCCACATCGGTCGGCAACGACCGATCGAGCAGCCAGATCGCAAGCAGACGGTCGAGATCTGCAGGAATCGTCAAGTGCGCTAGCTCATCAAGATCGAGATCGCTCTCTCGAACCCGGACAACAAGCCCCACCCAAGCGAGTGCCGCGACTATCCGACTCATGACGGTTCGAGCCTGTAGGGCGGTCGTCGCGGATGCAAACGTGACAGCGACCAATTCATCCTGGAACAACAGGTAGGCGCTCTGCCGATCTTCTCCATCTACATATTCGACGCGGCCCCCATCCTCGATCGAGACCTCGAAACCGCGTTCGTGGTAGACGCAAAGTGGCGACCGGATGCTGAAACTCATCGGTCGAAGATGATTCTGATCGTGCTGCCGTGTCGCCGGTTGATGATCGACAGAATCTCGTCGGCGCTCCCTACCAGGTCTTGATTGATGTGTATGTCCCGAATTGTGCTCGGATGCGCCAGCGAACCGCCTTCTCCAATGACCAAACTGGTCACCCGCGAGTTTCCGAGGAGGACCGGGAGTTCGACCGACGCAAAGATCTTCGAGCTGCTCACATGACGACCGACGTTGGCGAACACTTCCCCAGATGCCTGCTGTGCGAAGCGACGCGACAGGATCACCCAGATCCGATGCGCATAGGAGGCGGGCATGGAGTCAAAAAGCTTCTGAGCGTCGAACTTCGCACCAAGCTCGGTCAGTTCCAGGGTGCTCGCGCTTCGTAGCGCCGCAAGAGCAGCCGCGTGCTTCGTCCCTCCTGCCCCGAGTGCGCTGTAAAGCTGGCTGGGTTGCCCACCCGTGGTGAGTGCTTTGCCTTCTGCTGCGCCCCACTGACGCAACATCCCCGCGCGATGCCCCTTGCCCGCCCCGGCAACTGCATCGTTGAGCGTGATCTCCAGCGGTGAGCCTCCCGCCCTCTGACGGATCACGCCTTCGAGCGCATCGTCCAGGCCCTGGCGGGTTGCTGACGTGGCCGCATGGGTTGCGCCCACCGCAGCGCCTGACTTGGCTGCATCGGCCGCAGCGACCTCCACACCCCGCCCAGCGAGCCGCCCCAGCACCAGCTTGCCACCCTTCGCAACCTTGCCAAACGGGATCAGCGTGAGCGCTAGACCGGCTGCCGACTCGCCGACGGCGTTCCAACTTCCGCTTCCCGTTGCGGCTGCACCGACCGTGTAGAACAGATCGAGGCCCGTTGCGTGCGCTACCCAAATACCGCCATGGAGCCCCTCGGCCCACATCGGCATGTCAACCTGCGCGAACTGGTCGGCGTCATCGACGGACGCAGTGCGGTTCTTCAGGTCTGCGTGGATCGACATCAAGGTGGATCGGGCGTTCGCAATCATCGAGATCGCCGACGCAATGCCTGCGGCCACTTGCCCGGCAACACCGGGCGGCATCTCGGGCAGCGCCGCTCGGCGAAGCGGCATGTCGACTTCAGTGTTCAGATCGACCATCGCGTCGTTGATCGCCTGAGCCCCCTTGTGGATGCTCTCCGGGTTCCAGACGACCTCAACCATGGGTCTGCGCCGCTTCGTTCGCCCGACGTTGCTCGTCGGCCCTGCGTTGTGCCTCAGCGGCTAAGCGCCGACGTTCGGCCTCCTGTTGAGCCTCCACCTCACGGGCTGAACTCCGCAGCACCTTGACGAGCCCGTCCAGCACATCTGCCGCAGCAGGGAACTGCGCAACACAACTGGTGACAACTGCCCCCATCTGATCTGCGAGTGGGCCTTCGAACTCCATCTTGGCCCAGCCTTTGGTGACGCGGGATTTCATGTCACCGAGCCTGCCGGCGTGTCGCGACAGCTCATCGGCCAACGCCCGCATGCCTGCGGGATCACCGGGTATCACAATGCCCCTTGGCGGTTCAGCCGCCGAGAGCGCCGAGCGTCGACCTCACGACGTCAGCAGCTTCGACAGC
>JANYDH010000169.1 GCA_025359865.1 Actinomycetes bacterium
TAACTCGACGCGACTTGGCACCGCAACAGCGGGTAGGCCCGGCGGGTGGGCTGTGAGTCGCCGACGTTGAGCCGACTTGTGCGGCACAACCACGAGTTCAGCAACAACCATGACACCGTTGCCGACAACACGACCAGACAGCCAACCTCACCCGCCACACCACCAAACAGCATTCTGCGACAGCCTGTTGGCAACAACCCAACGCCAAAGGTCAGCCCGAAAGCACGGGCCATCACGTCCAACCAACTTCTGCGCGGCACCACTCGGCGCACTCGGGCGACATCCAATTGCGGTGGGAGGTTCCGTGCCATCCCGCTAGAGTTCGCTGCGGAGAGGTGCCAGAGCCAGGTCGAATGGACCGCACTGCTAATGCGGGGACCACCTCAAAGTGGTCCGTGGGTTCAAATCCCACCCTCTCCGCTCCTACAACAGCCCGGCGGCCTTGCTGCCGGGCTGTTGCGGTTCTCGGCTGACGGGTCATCGCAATGTTGCGATTGTGTGACAACCATGACAGACTGCCGTCATTCTCAGGCGACGGAGAGGTGGCGGACCATGCAGCACGACAACCAGCACGACAACCAGCACGACACCCAGCACGACACCCAGCACGGCACCGACCACGAAACCGAGCGCCAGTTCTGGGACGACGAACCCACCCGCCGCCTCAGTCGGGTCAAGAGCTTCGGCACCGAACGTGATACGACAGGCCACGGCATCGCCCGCCCGACGACTCGTCCCGCGGCACCCGGTACACGCCAGCACTCAGGAGCGACACGACCAACTCAACGCCCAGTCCGGCGCCGTCAGACCGACAACGGCCGACAGTCCGACAGCGGGGAACAATCCAGCATCGGCGGGCAGTCCCGACTTCCGATCGACCCGCTACTGCGCCGCCTCGGCATCATGATCGGTGCCACTGTGCTGTTGATCCCGGTGGCACTGTTGATGCGCTCCGGCAACGAGGCCCAGGCAGCCGGCATCATCACGCAGCCTGCTACGGCGCGCCCCAGCCTCGACCTCAGATCCATCCCGGCAGTCGCCGTTCCGGCCGAGGTTGCCACACCACTCGTCGCCAGACCACGCGTCGCCACACCACTCGTCAATACACCACTTGTCGCTACGCCACTCGTCAACCCGGTGCATAACCACCCCCTGAAGCGGTGCGACAATCCGTACACAGTGGTCGCAGGCGATTACTGGATCCGGCTCGCCGGTGCAATCGATGTTCCGCTGCGCGACCTTCTCGCACTCAACAGCGCCACGGTCGCCACGCCCCTGTACCCCGGTCGATCGGTCTGTTTACCTTCGGGCGCCACCGTCGCACCGCCGACGACAGCCGCTACCACGACCATCGCAGCGACAACCACGACCACCCCCACCAAGTCCACGAGCAACAACAACTCGACCAGTAAGAACTCGACCAGCAAGAGCGGCAGCGCCGCCAAGCCACAGGCACCAGCCACGACCGCCAAGCCGCCTGCTGCCAAGCCGCCCGCTGCCAAGCCGCCCGCTGCCAAGACCACCCCGCCGACGTCCACCGAGCCGCCAGTCACTGCGCCACCCAACCAGTACAGCGCAGGCGAGGCTGACGCAATCATTCGCGAAGTCTGGCCAGATGATCTCGAGGACGAAGCCGTTCGCATTGCAAGTCGCGAGAGCCATCTTGTTCCAACGGCTCGCAACTCATGCTGCATCGGTCTGTTCCAGATCTACTACGGCGTCCACCGTGGCTGGCTGGCAACGATCGGGGTCACCTCGGCGGCGCAGTTGTTCGACCCCCGCGTCAACGCTCAGGCTGCGTTCACGCTGTACCAGCGCTCCGGTGGTTTCGGTGCCTGGGGTGGCAGCTGACCCACGACGGTCGCTCAGTGCACGGCGATGACCGCGCCGTTTGCATCGAGTTGTAGGTAACCACTGCTACGTGGGCCCTTGACATACACGAACACCTCCACCCCACCGTTTGGTCGCAACACCATCATGTGGCTGATGACGCCTTCCTCCACCTTCGCCAAGACGGCAGCCTGGCTGACATCACTGGCGATCGCAGGCCAGTTCACATCCGTCGACGAGAACAGCTTCGATTCGAGATTGTCCACATTCGACTGCGGTGATGGTGAGCCAACCTTGGCGGCCCGCCACGGGTACTGGTCGATGTGGGTCGGCGACGTAGGGTCCTGAGCATCGGCAAAGGAATAGTCGGAATAGAACAGCAGCTGCGTGTAACGGGTCGGGCTGCCGCTGATACGAGTATCGAATGCGGCCACAACTGCGGCCGCCGCTCCGGGATCGAACAAGGTGTCGACGCCAGGCCGGAGCCCGAGTGCGGTTCGGTCGGCGTTGGACAGACCGGAGTCGCTCAGATCCTCCACCTGATTGATGGCATCGCGGGCCTTGAGCACACCCCAGATCGCGAAGCCGACGCCGATCGCCGGCCCGATGAGCAGTAGACAGAGAAACAGGCAGCCGAGTGACGACCGCTTGCGTTTCATCGGGACGTTGCCTCCCGGTCCCATCGGCATACCCGGAAAACCACCGGGAAAACCAGCAGGCATCCCCGTTGGCGCAAAGCCCGGTGGCGGGGCCGCTGGCTGGCCATTGACGAAGTCGGTCGGATTCTGCGGACCGCCGGCCGAGCCTCCCGGGATCGGTCCACTGTGTTGCGGCGGTGGACCACCGAAGCCGGGGATCGGCGTGGAACGCGGGCGACTCGGCTGGTCGGGGGGCGATGACGACATCTGCCTAGTCTGCACCAACCGGCCGACAGGGTCGTGAGTATCGACTACTCAACACTGCGAACCGGTCGCTGCAGCCGCTCGGCTTACTGCACCACCTTGATGAGGGTTCCCGCACCGTCGTACTCGACGAACCCGCCACCACGTGGCCCGTTGACGTACACCTTTACGGTAACCGGGTTCCCTTCGATGAACGACGACCGCTCGATCAGTACGTAATCGGCCGCGGGCTCCTCGATGGTCGTCTGTCCCGGAGCGGCGGCGATACTTGCCGACACCACAGCCCAGTCGACGTCGGCGAGCGAGAACAACGACGGCTCGAGCTCGCCACCACCGACGAGGTTGACCGGACTCGACGGGCCGACCACGCCTCCTTGAACCGGGAATTCGTCAACGTGGGCCAAGTTGTTGGCATCCTGAGCCTGAGCAAAGCCGTAGGTCGGGTAGATCGCGATCGTGAGGAAACGGGACGGATCGCCGCTGATCGCAGCCTCGAGCGCGTTGGTGAACTGCACCGGCCCATCGGCCTCCAACCAAGAGCCCGGAGCGGGCACCGTCTCGGCCACCGTGGGCTCAACGCCAACCGCAGTGGTGGCTGTGGCATCGAGCGTGGTCTCGGTCGGAGCGATTGGCACCACCGTGCCGGGCAGGGTCAACGGCGTGACCGTAATCGGGGGCACAGTGATCGAGGGCACGGTGATCGAGGGAACGGTGATCGAGGGAACGGTGAAGTCCGGGACGGTGAAGTCGGGAACGGTGATGTTGTTCAACTGTTCGAGCACCTCCTGGGTCTTTTTGTCGGCGTCGCTCTTGGCATTGAAGTACAAGAACGCGCCCACACCGAGGCCGATCAACGGCACGGCGAACACGAGGATGGTGAACAGTTTGGCGCCGGACCCACCCTTGTTTGATGGCTGGAAGCCACCCGTCTGGTTGAACCCTGGACCTCCGGGAAAGCCAGCGTTGCCGGGCATGCCACCAGGCATGCCGCCGGGGAACCCCGCGTTGCCAGGTGCTCCTGGCGCGCCACCGAACGGTGCAGGACCAGGAATCGGCGTGGACGAAGTCGGCGGGTACGGCGAGCCGGGCTGTTGGCCAGGGCCGTGCTGGTTCTCGGGCTGGTTCGGGGGCTGGAACGACATAGGCACAGTGTTCTCCTGTTGCGCGCACGATGCGTGAGTAGCGACTACTCAAATTCGATGGGTGCGCATCTGGGTACCCACGCAGGTAGAGGTGACAGTGTCGGCTCAGCTACGTTCGTTCAATGATCGAACATCACCTCGACATCACTACCGCCGACGGGGCGATGAACACCTTCATCACCCATCCTGAAGAGGGCGGACCGTTTCCGGTGGTGCTGTTCTACATGGACGCACCCGGCAAGCGTGAAGAGTTGCATGACATGGCCAGACGGCTCGGCACCTCTGGCTACTACGTCGTGTTGCCGAACCTGTACTACCGCTCGACCCGTGAGTTCGATCTCGTCACCGGAACGCACGGTGAAACTCGTGAGAAGATGTTCGAATTGATGAGTTCGCTGAGCGATCAGATGGTGGCCAACGACACCGAGTCGATGCTCGCCCACATCGACGCAGACCCCAACGCCGACGACAGCCGCATTGGTTGTGTCGGCTACTGCATGAGCGGCCCTTTCTCATTTGCGATGGCCGGCATGTTTCCCGAGCGGATCAAGGCGGCCGCATCGATCTACGGCGTGCGACTGTTCGGCGACACGTCACCGGCTCACTTGGCCGAGCGGGTGCAGGGCGAGTTGTACTTCGCCTGTGCAGAGTTCGACGAGTACGCGCCGAAAGAGATGATCACCGCGCTCGAGGCACACCTCGCGGCGGAGGGTGCGCGGACGCGAGTCGAGTGGTATCCAGGCGCACACCACGGGTTCGCCTTTCCGCTGCGACCGATGTACGACAAGGCTTCGGCCGAGCGCCACTGGGAGCGACTGCTCAGCCTGTTCGCGCGCAACCTCGGAGCCCCTGTGTTGACGTAGGTACGGCGGTCGTCAGCCGAGTGTGGCGGCGCGGGCGAGTGCCTCGTCCCATGTAGCCCGAGCTGCGAGCAGAGCCCGAAACGGCATCACCAACTTCGGCATGTTCACGCCGACAACGCCACGAAGACGTCCCTGCCAGCCGAACATCGCGGCGAATGCACCGTTTGGATCACCCGCGATCACGTGGATCTCGTCATCGCCATGCGCTCGACCGACGAACTGGATGCGGCTGTCGAACTGATCGCTCCAAAAGAACGGCACCGACTCGTACGCCGGTGGTGCCTCACCACGCGAGACGGCAAGCAGACTGGCGGCGGCTGCGGCACCTTGCTCCGCGGCGTTGGTCCAGTGCTCGACACGCATGACGGCATCGTCATGTGGATCGAACAACCGGTTATGCCAACGTGCACAATCCCCTGCTGCGTAGACACCGGGCACACCGCTCCACAAGCTCGAATCACACACGATGCCGTCGGCCAACGTGAGCTCACTGCCCTCCAACCAGTCGGTCGCCGGCGCAACACCGACGCCGACCACCACCACGTCAGAGACAACGACCTCTCCGTCACCGAGGCGCACACCTGTGACCGCGCCGCCGGACCCCTCGATGCCAACGACCTGCACACCGCAGCGGATCTCGACCCCGTGGCGGGCATGGACACCAGCGACCGCCGTCCCCAGTTCAGCGCCGAGACCGCGGATCAGCGGTGCCGGTGCGCCCTCCAGCACGGTGACCACGCACCCGGCCTGACGGGCGGTGGCGGCCACTTCGAGCCCGATGAACCCCGCGCCGATGACGGTGACCCGGCGCAGGCCTTCGCCGAGCAACCGAGTGCGCAGATCCAGTGCGTCGGCCAAGGTGCGCAGCTGGGTGACCCCGCGCAGCTCGGGCTGGCCGGGCAGTCGGCGCGGAGTGGCGCCGGTGGCGATCACCAGCGCGTCATAGGCCACGACTGCGCCGCCCTCGAGCGCAATCACTCGCGACTGCGTGTCGAGACTCGTCGCTGCCACCCCGAGCCGCAGATCTAATCGTAGCCCCTCCACGCTCTCGAGGGAACGCAGCTGAATTCGGTCTGGCTCCCACTCGCCAGCGAGCAACTTCTTCGACAGCGGGGGGCGATCGTACGGCGGTTCGGGCTCCGCGCCGATGAGAACCACGTCGCCCTCGAACCCGCTTGCGCGCAGCGTCTCACACGCGCGCAGACCGGCGAGTGACGCACCGACCACTACGACCCGTTGCAGCGACTGCTCAGCCATGCACCGAGCATGCCATGGAGCGAAGGACTGCGCCCACTACAAGCGTGTCTGGTGGTCCATCACATGATCGAGTGAGTCGTGCAGCACAGTGACGAGCCGGTCGATCTGGTCGTCGTTGATCACGAACGGAGGTGCAATCATCACGGCGTTTGGCACGGGGCCCGAACCGGCCGGGTACACCCAGACATCGCGGTCGAGCGCGGCACGAACCACCTCGTCGCGATCGCAACGCAGCTCGAGCCCGTAGAAGAACCCACGACCGCGAACGTCGGACACCATCGGATGCTGCGAGAACTCGTCGTGCAACCGCGCGCCGAACTCGGGCCCTTTCTGCGCCACCCGTTCGACGAGTTGCTCACGCTGGAGGATGTCGAGCACCGCCAACGACGCCGCACATGCAGCATCATTGCCGCTGAAGGTGAAGTACATGAACCCACCGGTACGTAACACTTCGGCAACTTCACCCACCGCGGCCACCGCGCCGATGGGCACATAGCCGCCGCCCAAGCCCTTGCCGCCGACGATGACATCGGGTTGAAGCGGGAAGTGCTGATGACCGAACTTCAACCCGGTACGGCCGTACCCGGTCATCACTTCGTCGGCGATGAGTAAAATGTCGTGCTGGCGGCAGATGTCGGTGACTGTGCGCCAGTACTCATCGCTCGCGGTGAGGCACGCTCCGGCAGCGCCGGTGATCGGCTCGACGATGAACCCGGCAATGGTGGCCGGGTCTTCACGTTGAATCACGTCGAGCACACCCTGCGGGTCGTCCCACGGCACCTTCGGAAACGGCAACATCAACGGTTCGTAGCCGGCCTGGCGCGCCGTGTGGCTGGCAACGGCAATGGTGCCAAGGGTCATGCCGTGATAGCTGGGATGGCGTCCGATGACCTTCCACCGGTCGGCACGGCCCTTGCCGAGTTGATACGCCCTGGCAAGGCGCAATGCCGAGTCGGTGCTCTCGCTACCGCCGCTGGTGAAGAACACATTGGTGAACCCGTCGGGCAGCCACTGCTCGACCAATCGGTCGCGCAGTGCCAAACGCTGTGGAGTCGGCCACAACGGCACGACGTAGCCGGTCTGGCCCATTGCTGCCGCTGCAGCCTCGGCAACTTCGGTGCGGCCCCATCCGATGTTGCCGACGATCGCTCCGCCTGCTCCATCGAGGATCTTGCGGCCATCGGCGGCGTGCAGGTAGACACCGGCGCCGCCGACGATGGTGGGGTACGGAATCGGGCCGGGAACGAACGAGAAACGGGCAGGATCGACGGTCATCAGGTCAGTCTCGCACTACTGCTTCAATCTCGCAGGACGACGCCGTCGAGATCTGCCCGATGGTGCCGGAACATGATCGACAGGCGTGGCCCAGGCACATGTGCCACTTTGGGGATGCAGTGCTGCCAGTCGTGTTGGCAAGCGCCACCCATCACCAACAGGTCACCCTGGCCGACGAGGAACTGATGATGCGCGCCCACCACACCAGGGCGAGGGCGGACCTGGAAGCTGCGCGGTGCCCCCACACTGACGATGGCGACCACCGGATCTTCGCGGACGTACCGCTCGTTGTCGGCATGCCATGCCACAGAGTCGCGGCCGTCGCGATAGAGGTTGTAGCCAATGGCATCGAACGGACGGCAGTAGTGGCCGCTGAGAACACTGCGCGCCTCGGCCAACACCGGCAGTGCCTCAGGCTTGTCGCCAGCGCTCGACCACCACGCGGTGAGTCGCGGCTCTGGAACCATCCGGTTATACATCACCACCTCACGTTGGCCCCACGCCAGCCGGGCGACGAGCTCGCCAAACACCAGGTCGGCACCGCGCATGAACCGCGGCACGACATCGATCCAACTTGATTTGTCGAGCCAAGTGCGCGCGCCTCCGGCGAACGAAGAGTCACACGACGGGTCGTCCATTGCGAACAAGCAGCCTTGATAGCGGTCTAGCGAAACATCCACCTCCACATCGTGACTCATCGAACGCCTGTTCGCAAGTCGTCCCCCTCTCGCAGCCCCCTCTCGCCTCGCATCGCAGCGTTTGGTAGGTAGCGGCCCCCTGAGGGGGCCGCACCTACCAAACGCTGGGCTCGTCGGGCTGCGAGACTGGTCCGGTGATCACGATCAGCGACCCCGATGACCCGCTGGTAGACCAGTTCCGCGCATTGCGTGCCCGCGAGAGTCGTGAGGTGCTGTGGGCCGAGGGGCCGACGGTGGTGTCGCGTCTGCTGACCTCGGCGCTCACGGTGCGCGCCGTCTTGGTGTCGCCGGCCGGACAGGCCCGTTTGGGCACCCAACTCGATTCCGTTGACGCACCGGTGTTCGTGGCGGACCAGCCGACGATCAACGTAATCGTCGGGTTCGATCTGCACCGCGGTGCCATCGCCGTCGCCGACCGGCCGGCAGCACGAACCCTCGACGACGTGCTGGTCGGTGCCGCGCGTGTGGTGGTGGTCGAAGGTGTCAACGATGCCGAGAACCTGGGGGCCATTGCCCGCTCGGCGCGCGCCCTTGGCGCCGACGCGCTGGTACTCGACCCCACCTGCGCCGACCCGTACTACCGCCGTAGCGTGCGCGTCTCGATGGGCGAGATACTGCATCTACCGATCGCTCGCGTTCGCCTCGATGCTGCGCTCGTTCAACTTGCCGAAGCGGGGTTCGGCATCTGGGCGCTCACCCCCAACCCGGCGGCAGCCGACATCGCCACGCTCGCCGTACCCGGCCGGCTGGCCGTGCTCGCCGGCTCGGAGGGCCCGGGGCTGTCACCTCAGGTTCTCGCACGGTGTCGCAACGTAAGGATCCCGATGAGCCACGGCGTGGATTCGTTGAACGTCGGCCACGCCGTGGCAGTAGCGCTTGCGATCGTGCAGACTCACACCCATGACGAATGAACTGGCGACGACACACACTGGACAATCCGAGTTCACCCGAATCGGTGTGGTGGGTTGCGGGCTCATGGGCTCGGGCATCGCCGAGGTGTGTAGCCGGGCCGGACTCGACGTGGTCGTGCGCGAGATCGACGCAGGCGCAGCGGAAGCCGGGCAACGCCGACTGACTGCATCGCTCGACCGGGGGGTCAGATCGGGCAAGCTCACCGAGCAGGACCGAGACATGGCGCTCAGCCACCTCCACTTCACGACCGACCTCGGCGACATGGCCGATCGGCAACTCGTGATCGAGGCCGTGGTCGAAGACGAGGCATTGAAGACCGACGTGTTCGCGATGCTCGACAAGGTGGTGCTCGACGAAACAGCAATCTTGGCTTCGAACACGAGCTCGATCCCGGTGATGAAGCTCGGCATCGCTACCAAACGGCCCGAACAGGTCGTCGGTATCCACTTCTTCAATCCGGTGCCGGTACTGCGTCTCGTCGAACTGGTGACCAGCTTGCTCACGTCGCCGGAAACCGTCACCCGGGCCGAATCATTTGCCACCGATGTGTTGCACAAAAAGGTGATCCGCAGCCAGGACCGGGCGGGGTTCATCGTCAACGCGCTGTTGATCCCGTACATCCTGTCTGCGATCCGGATGATGGAGTCCGGTTTCGCCACGCCGATCGATATCGACACCGGCATGGTCGAAGGCTGCAACCATCCAATGGGACCGTTGCATCTGGCCGATCTGATCGGCCTGGACACCACGCTCGCAGTGGCTGACAGCCTGTACAAGGAGTTCAAGGAGCCGCTCTATGCGTCGCCGCCGCTGCTCTCACGGATGGTCGAAGCCGGCCTGCTCGGCCGCAAGGCAGGCCGCGGTTTTTACGACTACAGCCGTTGAGCCTCGTCCCCGCCGAGGTGGTCCTGTGCCATCAGGGTTGCGTTGCCCGGTCGACGACGAACGGCCCGAGGTACTGCTCGGCAAGCAACGCTGCCGACTCGTCGGTGAGGTGCACACCATCGGCGCGCCACCACGGATCGGTCGTATGTCCGGCCGCAGTCAGCCAGGCATCGAGGTCGACGAGGCTCACGCGCTGATCGAACAAGCTGACCACATCACGGATGACATCGTGCTGAATGGCGTACCGCTCGAGCTCGTTCATCTCGGGTTCGAGCCACAGGTGAACCGGCGTCGGGGGCACCACCCACAACACCTTCGGCACGCCAGCGCCGAGCAGTCGTAGTGTCAGGTCCCCATAGGCGGCCCGGAGACGCTCACGGAATCGGGGGTCGGTGGGTCCAAGCGGACCCTCGTCGGCCGACCACTGTCGATTCGAGACATCGTTGACTGTCACCATCAAGATCACCACATCGGGCTTCATCGTTCGTGCCGTCGTCAACAAATTCTCACCGATGGTTCGCTTCGATGCGTCGAGCACGCCCGCCAAGTCGAACGTGGTGATCTCCGGCTCGAGCAGGAACGTACAGCCCTCACACCACAGCACCGAGAGCTGTGCGTGCTTCGGATGCTTCACCGACCACGTGGCCAGGCCTTCGGCCACATACAGCGCCGTCGAATCTCCAGCAACAACAATCCTGACGGGACGCGGCGGCACGGGGGGTAGCGGCAACTCGACCGGCGTGGTCGTGGTCGTGGTCGTGGCCGTGGCCGTGGTCGTGGCCGTGGCCGTGGTCGTGGTCGGAGCCGGCGCCGGAGCCGGAGCCGGAGCCGAAGCCGAAGCCGGAGCCGGAGCCGGAGCCGGAGCCGATGAGCGTGTCGACGTCGAGGTGGTCGATGCGCTCACCGTCGTCGATGCGCTCACAGTCATAGACGGGGACACTTCGCTGGAGGGTGCCATAACCGGCAGGAGTGGTGACTCGTCAGGACCAGGGGGCGCGAGGCTCACGGACGCGAGCAGTTCCTCGTCGGCCTGAATGAACGGCACGCTCGGTGCGACTACCACGCTCGACAACAACGCAACCGTGCTGGCAAGTGCCGCCAACCGCAACGTGGTGATTGGGCGCCAACTGGATGCGCGTACCGGGCGCTCGACAACGCGATGCGACAGCAGCGTGATCGCCATGGTGATTGCCAGCGCGGCCGGGAGGTCAGGCAACCGCGTCAGGTTCCAGCCGCGCTCACGCAGCAGTACGAAAACCGGCCAATGAAACAAGTACAGACCGTAGGAGATCTGCCCGACGAACACCAGCGGCCGCCACGAGAGCACCCGTCGAACGACTCCGGGCACTTGGAGCGAATAGATGAGCAGTGCGCTGACGAGCGCGAATGCCGGTAGCCCCCCTTCGTACGCGAGGCCTCGACCCGATGGCAACGTGCACGACAGCACCACGACCACCGCGAGCATGATTGGAGCAAGACGCGCCGCGTTCGCCGGGACCGTTCTCCCGCCTGCGAGCACACATGCCAGCACCGCGCCGGTGAGTATCTCGGGTAGGCGGGCGGGCGTGGCCCAATACGCAGCGTCCGGACCGAACACCTGAGCGATGATCACCGCGCCCGCAGAGCACGCCAGCGTGAGCGCAACCATCCACCTCACGAGTCGATGCTTCGACACGCGCAGTACAGCGATGAGGGCGATAGGCCACAGCCAATAGAACTGCTCCTCAATGGCGAGCGACCAATAGTGCTCGAGCGGTGAGACGGCCCCTGCGAAGATCGCGCCATAGCTCGTACCTCCGGCTACCCGGACCCAGTTGAACACCTGGAGTACCGCACCGACAACGTCACGTCGCAGGCCATCGACACGACCGAACGCTCCGAACTGGCCGGCGGCAACGACAGCGATGATGCACAGCACACTGGCCGGAAGTAGCCGCTTCAAGCGACGTCCGTAGAAGGCGCCCAGTCGAATGGTGCCAGTGGTGCGGTGTTCCACCAGTAACAACGTCGTGATGAGGTAGCCCGAAATGGTGAAGAACACCGAGACACCCAGGTACCCGGCAGAGACGAACTCGAGTCCCGCGTGAAACAGCACCACAACGATGACCGAGACAGCGCGGAGCCCATCGAGTGCGGGTTGGTATGTGAGCGAGCGGGCTGCGTTAGTCGGCCCCCTGCCGGCGAACTCGCTCACCAGCCGACGACTACCGTGGCCGGGGGCTCAGCCGAAGGACCGGGAGTCGAGATCACGAATACGGCCGGTCAACGACGCCACGTCGCGCAGGTGGTCGATGTCGACATGCTGACTCACCATGGATTCGAGGTTAGCTGACGATCCCCTGGAGACCGTTACAGGGTCAGCGTCCGCGGATCATCGCCGGTAGGCGCTCCGGACCGACGAGGTCGCGGAAACCTTTCGCCGTGTATCCGGTGACGATGGCGTCGGTCATCGCTCGCGCAGTGGCCGAACGGCGCAGCCCGAACAACGGGCCCATTTCGCCGAAATGGTCACCCGCCACGAAGGACGCAAGCGGTACCTCACCGTCTTGGGTGTCGCGGACAACGTCGATGCGGCCATCATCGATGACATAGACAAGATCGCTCGGATCGCCCTGTCGGAAGAGGTCCTGCCCTGCCGAGAACTCAAGTCGCTTCGGCGCGGCGTCATCCTGCGGCAGAAAGTTGGGGCGCATCTCAATGATCTGGTCGGCGAGCGCAAGCATCCGGTCGTCGTGGGTGGACACGATGACGACGCGCCCGCCATCGGTGAGTCGGCGGATGATCCGCAGTACCCCTTCCACCTGGACGTAGTCGAGGTGAGCGGTCGGTTCGTCGGCCAAGACCAACGGAGGATCGAGCGCCAAGGCGCGGGCAATCGCCACGCGCTGCTGCTGGCCGCCGCTGAGGCTGTTCGGTCTGTGTGTGAGACGGTCACCGAGCCCGACGCCTTCCAGGAGTTCGATCGCTTTGTGTCTGGCGACTCGGGCCTTCACACCGGCCGACCGCATCGGGACGGCGACGTTTTCGACGCTCGTGAGGCTCGTGAGGCTCGGTACGAGATTGAACGCCTGGAACACCACACCCACGCCGTGGCGACGATGGTTGGTGAGTTGCTGGCCGGAAAGCGAGGTGATCTCGGTCGTGCCATAGGTGATCGAGCCCGATGTCGGCCTCAATATTGCAGCCATGCACGACAACAACGTGGTCTTTCCGCATCCCGACGGGCCGAGCAGCAATGCCAACGAGCCTGCCTTCACCGTGACGTCGAGGTTCTCGATCGGACGAACGGTGTAGTCACCCTTGGTGAACTCGACATTGAGCCCTTTGATGTTGAGATCGGATCCGGCCTCGGTCATCGCTCAACCTCCGAACGCAAGTGCTGGTTCAACGGTGGCCGTCTTGTGCAGCGCGATCAAACTGGCCAGCAAACCGACCACAACAGTGACGACGGGGAGCATCATGAAACCATTCGCCGGGATCTCGACGTGCATCGGGAACATTGGGGCCAGTACGAGCGCCAGTACTGCGGCGAGGGCAGCGGCCGCGAGTGAGAGCGTGATGGCCTGGAGTGCCAGCCCGACACCGATCGCTGCCGTCGAGGTGCCCGTGGCCTTGAACACTGCAAAGTCGCGGGTGCGTTCCATGGCCTGCAGGTAGAGCACCGAGCCAATGATCGTGGCAGCAACGACCCAGAGGAGGAACCGCACGAAACTGATCGACGACCTAGCGTCGTTCAAGGGACGCAAGACATCGGCCTTCACGTCGGCGTTCGTCATCACCTTCAACCCGGGCGGCACGCTCCCAGGCGCCTGATCGAACAGGAAAGCGTTGACGAGTGGCCGCCCTTGCACTGCGATTGCTTGCGCGTCGGACAGCGTGACGTACACAACCGGAAGCCCGGCAAACAACCGTTGACCGGACACGGTTCCGACAACTCGCACCTCGGCGCCACCGATCGTGAGGGTCTTGCCGATGTCGAAGCCCTCGAGATCGGCGTCGACGACGGCCTCCCCCGGGCCCGTCAGATCGGCGCCGTGTGCGGCCGAAGGTGAACCAAGCCGACCCGGCAGTACGCCAAGCACGACGATGTCGACCACCACTCCGACGCCAGAAATGGTCTGGCGCACTACCAGCACGGGCGCAGCATCGCCGCCCGCGCTTTCGAGGAGTGGCGTGAACGACGTAAACGGACCCGACGCTTGGTCCGATACCGCCCAGGCCTGCGCGCCGATGGCATCGAGCGTTCGATCGACTTCGAGCGAGAACGACTCGGACAACCCAGTCATGATCAGGCCCATCGCGAACACCAGCGCTACTCCGGCCATAGCGATGACGAACCGCCTTCGCCTCCATTGCAGATCACGTAACGCCGCTCTGATCATCACGCCCCCAGTTCCTAACGCGACGGTACTCGCTGCCGCGAACCCCATCGCGCAGCTAGGCCGCAGTCACCTGGCCAGCGGTCGCAGTAACCTCGCCGACGAGTCGAACAACTACTTGAGGGGCACCACATGAACACCGAATTCTGTCTGGTCGACACGACCGACCACATCATGACCGTCAGGATCAACCGGCCCGATCGGCTGAATGCGCTGCACCCCCCGGCGAATGCGGAACTGGGCGAGGTGTTCGACGAGTTCGCTGCCAACGACGACCTCTGGGTCGCGATCATCACGGGCGAAGGGCGCGGCTTCTGCGCCGGGAACGACCTGCGCCATCAAGCTGAGGGCGGCCAACGGGTGCCGATGCCGCGCGGTTTCGGCGGCCTCACGTCACGGTTCGACCTCACCAAGCCCGTGATCGCCGCGGTCAACGGTGTGGCGATGGGTGGAGGCTTCGAGATCGCCCTGGCCTGCGACCTGATCATCGCATCGGACAAGGCACTGTTCGCCCTCCCCGAACCGAAGGTCGGTTTGGCCGCGCTTGCCGGTGGCCTGCAGAGACTGCCTCGCCAGATCGGCCCGAAGCGGGCACTCGGAATGATCCTGACTGGGCGACACGTCACGCCTCAGGAGGGGCTCGACTTCGGCTTCGTCAACGAGGTCGCCCCCCATGAGCAACTCATGGAATGCGCACTCGGCTGGGCACGGCAGATTCTGGCCTGCTCGCCACTGTCCATCCGGGCCAGCAAAGACGTCGTGTACCGCAGCCTCGACATCGAGTCGCTACAGGCATCGATGGAGATCGACTATTCGTCTGTTCGACAACTGGTGCGCAGTGAGGACTTCATCGAAGGGCCCAAAGCATTCGCCGAGAAGCGCCAGCCGAACTGGACGGGTCGGTAGGCGTCGGCGCAGCCTTAGAGTTGCTCCGCGTGTCGACCGTGGCGACTCTGCTCTGTCTCTCATCACGGCATTGTGAAGGGTGAGGCAATTCTGATGGGCTACCAACTCGGCATTGATCTCGGCACCACATTCACCGCCGCCGCAATTGCACGCGACGGACACGTCGACATCGTCTCGCTCGGCAACCGCGCCGCGACGATCCCGTCGATGGTGTTCTTGCGCGAGGACAATGCCGTAGCAATCGGCGACGCAGCGGAACGACACGGTGCCCAGAACCCGGCGCGACTCGCCCGAGAGTTCAAACGGCGCTTCGGTGACCCCAGCCCGCTTCTGCTTGACCGCACCCCAGTGACCGCCGATCAGCTCACCGCAATGTTGCTC
The DNA here is from genome assembly GCA_025359865.1 of Actinomycetes bacterium. Lineage (GTDB taxonomy): Bacteria > Actinomycetota > Acidimicrobiia > Acidimicrobiales > Ilumatobacteraceae > VFMC01. The sequence continues at coordinate 15,431 of JANYDH010000169.1, forward strand.
CGCCAAGTCGTGGCCGGCATCACCAAACTCCAAGGTGATGCCCCCGACACCATCGTCATCGCCCACCCGGCCAATTGGGGCCAATCCAACGTCGAACTACTCCGCCTGACCGCAGGCCTCGCCGGTCTCGATGACCCGACCTTGGTGACCGAACCCGGCGCTTCAGCCGTCCAGTATGCATCCGGCGAGCGCGTCGAGATCGGCGACAACATCGCCGTCTACGACCTCGGCGGCGGCACCTTCGATGCCGTCGTACTCCGCAAGACAACCACGGGATTCGACACGCTCGGACAGCCCCAAGGCATCGAACGACTCGGGGGGATCGACTTCGACGAGGCCATGTTCACCCATGTCCGTAGCACGCTTGGCGACGCGTTCAACTCACTCGACACCAGCGACCCGGCCACCCGCGACGGCATCGCACGACTTCGCCGCGATTGCATCGCCGCCAAAGAGGCGCTCTCGGTCGACTCCGACGCCGTTGTTGCCGTGATGCTGCCCAACATCGAGTCCCAGGTACGCA
>JANYDH010000063.1 GCA_025359865.1 Actinomycetes bacterium
TTTCGGCCCCCCACTATTGCTGGTGTGGATGGGTGCCAGGTTATGGCTGGTGTGCGGTGGCATGACAGAGCAGGATTTCGCCGGCGGTATCTGATGGTCTCCCATCAGCCGCTCTGCGCGCTCGCCGAGTTGGCGGCCCCCTACCGGCCTGGTCTGCTCGGCCTCACACCGGGCGATGTCGACGCGCTCAACGATGACCGGGTGGGTCGGATGCTTGACCGTCTGTTCGACGCCGACCGGGCGATTCATACCGCTACCAACCAAACCTGGAACGCCGTAACCACATGCTCAAAGGCCCCCAACAAGTCGCCCCCATGTTCTTGCATACACCGCACCGCATCGAAGCGCTCACCACTACAACACCAGATCCTCGACCTCCTCAACATCCCCGCCACCACCTACACCCGCACCACCCCACCAGACACCACCAGACACCACCAGTGAGGGACGACAAACCCCACCACTACCCGGCCGATCAGCCACCTAACTTACCCACGGATACATCACAAGAGCCTGATTTCGGTACCCGTTCAGCAAACAGGTCAGCCGCGCTGCACCAGCCCCGACAAGCGGCGGGCCAACCCGCGTGGGGTCACGCCGCTGGCCGCTGCCAAACCCTTGTACAGCAGGCCAGGCACCGAAAGCGCACGCCCGCTGGCCACATCACGTAGTCCGGCCCTGGCCACCTCGTCCGCGGTGAGCCAGGCCACTGCCGGATAGCTCGCGGCATAGCTGTCGGTGTTGCTCACGCTCTGGAACTCGGTTCGAGTGAGCCCGGGGCACAGCGCCGTGACCTTGACGCCGGTACCTCGGGTCTCTTCGTGCAGGCTTTCGGTGAGGTGGGTGACGTACGCCTTCGTGGCGGCGTACACAGCGAGCTTCGGAGCTGGTTGAAAGCTGGCGATGCTGCTGACGTTGAGCAGATAGCCAGACCCTCTCGGCACCATCACGGCGAGGGCCGCATGGCTGAGGCGGGTCAGCGCACGGATGTTGAGGCTGATCTCGTCGTCCAGTCGATCCGCGTCGAGACGATGGAAATAGCCCGACGTGCCGAAGCCAGCGTTGTTGACGACCAGATCGATCGGTGCCGCCTCGCACGCAATTCGAGCCTCGACCAGAGCGAGGCCTTGCGACGTGGCGAGGTCGGCAGACAACACTTCAACGTTCTGGAAACGCTTGGCCACTTCGTTGAGCCGATCGGTTCGTCGAGCTACGACGACCTGAGCGATCCCAGCCTCGCCGAGAGCCGCCACCATGGCTGCGCCGATTCCACTCGACGCGCCCGTGACCAGCGCTGACCGAAACGGCAGCGGTGCGTTCATGCGCGCCTTGCTGGTCACGATCTACGTCGGTCAGTGAGCGCCAGCGGAGGTGCCGACCATGCCGCCCGTTGCATTGAGACGCGCGTGAGCGCGAAGTAGAGCTGTTGCCACTTCGGCGTTGTGCTCGCGCTGTAGCGACAACTCCGCAGTTTCCTTCGCCCGCCGCGCGCGGTCACGATCGATCTCGTTGCTCACCTCGGCCAGGTCCGAGAGAATACTCACCCGGTTGGCATTGACCTGCACGAACCCGCCGTGAACGGCCACATTGACCACGCTGCCATCGGCCATGAAGATTCGCGTATGGTTCTCGTTGAGCGCCCCCAGAAACGGCGCGTGCCCGGGAAGAAACGCTATCTCGCCACCGCCGAGGGTACGGGTGATCACCTGGACGGCCTCGCCCGAAAACAGCACCCGCTCCGGCGAGACGACCTCGACGTGCATGGTGGCCATGATCAGGCCACGCCTTCCTGTAACGCCTTCGCTTTGGCCAGCACCTGCTCGACACCGCCGACGTTGAGGAAGGCCTGCTCTGGTACTTCGTCGAGTTCACCGTTGACGATGGCTTCGAAGCTCTCGACCGTCTCTGCTACGGGAACGGTTTCGCCGCTAACACCGGTGAACACTTCGGCAACATAGAACGGCTGACTGAGGAACCGCTGCACCTTGCGCGCACGCGACACGGTGAGTCGGTCCTCTTCGGACAACTCATCCAGACCCAAGATGGCAATGATGTCTTGCAGTTCCTTGTACCGCTGCAAGATCTCTTGCACGCGGCGAGCCACGTCGTAGTGACGCTGTCCGACGACCTCTGGCTGCAAAATAGTTGACGTCGACGCCAACGGGTCAACGGCGGGATAGATACCGAGCGACGCGATCTGACGACTGAGTTCAGTGGTGGCGTCGAGGAAGGTGAACGTGGTGAACGGGGCCGGATCGGTGTAGTCGTCCGCGGGCACGTACACGGCTTGCAGCGAGGTGATCGACCGACCACGGGTTGACGTGATCCGCTCCTGGAGCTGACCCATTTCGTCGGCAAGCGTTGGCTGGTAGCCCACGGCAGAAGGCATGCGGCCGAGCAATGTGGACACTTCGGAACCGGCCTGCACGAAGCGGAAGATGTTGTCGACGAACAGCAGCACGTCTTGGTTCTGAACGTCGCGGAAGTACTCGGCCATCGTGAGGGCCGACAGGGCGACGCGCAGCCGGACCCCCGGCGGCTCATCCATCTGGCCGAATACGAGCGCAGCCTTTTCGAACACGCCTGATTCGGTCATCTCGATCATCAAGTCGGTGCCTTCACGGGTGCGTTCGCCGACACCGGCGAACACCGACACACCACCGTGGTTCTGCGCCACACGACGGATCATCTCGGTGATGAGCACGGTCTTGCCGACGCCGGCGCCACCGAACAGGCCGATCTTGCCGCCGGCCACGTACGGGGTGAGCAGGTCGATGACCTTGATACCGGTTTCAAACAAGCGCTTCGACGGCTCGAGCGCAGCAAAGTCGGGGGCCGGGCGGTGGATTTCCCAGCGCTCGATGTCGGCAAAGTTGGCGTTGTCGTCGTCGAGCACTTCGCCCCACACGTTCCAGACGTGACCGAGGGTGCGGTTACCGACGGGCACGCTGATGCCTCGACCGGTGTCGCGCACGGCGGTACCACGGGTGAGGCCGTCGGTCGGCTTCATGCACACGGCGCGCACCCGGCTATCGCCAAGTTGCTGCGCCACTTCGGCGAGTACGACGACATCCTTGCCGTCGACGGTGACGGTGAACTCGAGCGCGTTGTTGAGCCCGGGAAGTGATCCACGGGGAAACTCGACGTCGATCACGGGGCCGGCGATGCCGACGACGCGTCCGTTGTGGCGGGCTGTGTCGGTCGCTGAATCCTGGGTGAGGGTCATGGCAATGATCTTCCTTGTTCGATTAGTTCGCGACCGCGCCAGCGGAGGTCAGGTCGTCGTTCATGGGGTCGGCATCGATGAAACGGACCGTCTTGGAGCCGCCGGACAGCGCCTCGGCGCCGCTGACGATCTCCATGATCTCGGTGGTGATGGAGTCTTGGCGGGCCCGGTTCATGATCCGGCTGAGGTTCTTGATGAGTTCTTCGGCGTTATCGGTGGCGCTCTTCATCGCCCGTTGACGGAACGCGTGCTCGCTCGCTGCAGCATTCAACAGCGCCGCGTAAATACGAGCCTCGACGTACCGCGGCAGCAGCGTGTCGAGAATGGCGGTGGGATCTGGCTCGAACTCAAAGTCGGCCGGGGGCGTGGCGGGCTTGTCCTCGACCGTTGCGCGTTCGAGTGGAACGAGCGGGCGACGGACCACTTCTTGCGACCCCGGCGAGATGAACCGGGTATAGACCAGTTCGATCCGGTCGACCTCGCCGCTCAGGAAGAGGCCGATCACGTACTGACCGATCTCTTTCGCTATGGCGTACGTGGGGTTGTCGCTGAACCCGCTGAACGAGTTGGCGATGCGATACCCGCGAAACTTGAAGTAGCCGTCGGCTTTACGACCTACTGCCACCACCCGGTAGTCCTTACCGGCGAGCACGTCGGCCTTGATCTCACCTTCGGTAGCGCGCTGCACACCGGCGTTGTAGCCGCCGCAGAGGCCTCGGTCGGCGCTGACCACCACATAGGCCGTGGTACGAACTTCGTCACGTCCGGCCAAGAGCGGCGACTGAGAAGCCGCGCCCGCCGCAGCAAGGTCCTTCACGACCTCGGTGATCTGCTCGCTGTACGGCACAGCAGCCGAGACGCGTTGTTGTGCCTTGACGATCCGCGACGCCGCAATGAGTTCCATGGCGCGCGTGATCTTCTTCGTGGCCTGGACGCTGCGAATGCGTCCACGAAGAATGCGCTCCTGACCTCCAGCCATCGCCTACTCCGTTGCCAGCGTCTTGTTGCTGCGCGCTTCGCCGACTTCGCCGGCGTCGGTAGCCAAGACATCGGCGGCCCGTGCGGCAACGGCCATCGCCTCGACGAAGGTCGCCTTGAAACCGGCGATGATGTCGCCGAGCTCGCCAGGAACGTCAGCCTTCGGATTCGAGCGGATACCCGCCAACAACCCGCCTTGCACGGAGCGGACATGCTCGAGTAGTTCGGCTTCGAACCGGCGCACCTCTTTGACCGGAAGGCTGTCGAGATAACCCTTCGTGCCGGCGAACACCACGACGACTTGTTCTTCGACGGGCATCGGGCTGTTGAGGGGCTGCTTCAGGAGTTCGACCAACCGGTACCCACGCTCAAGTTGCGCCTTGGAGATGGCATCGAGTTCAGAACCGAACGTAGCAAACGCCTCGAGTTCGCGGAACTGGGCCAGATCGAGCTTGAGCGTTCCGGACACACCCTTCATCGACTTGATCTGCGCCGCACCACCCACTCGGCTGACCGAGATACCTACGTCGACGGCTGGACGTACGCCTGACTTGAACAGGTTGTCCTGCAGGTAGACCTGGCCGTCGGTGATGGAGATGACGTTCGTCGGGATGTATGCCGACACATCACCGGCCTTGGTTTCGATGATCGGCAGCGCTGTGAGCGAACCTGCGCCGCGCTCGTCGGACAGCTTCGCAGCCCGCTCGAGCAGACGACTGTGGAGGTAGAACACGTCGCCGGGGTACGCCTCGCGGCCCGGTGGACGACGCAGCAACAGTGACACCTGACGGTACGCCTCGGCCTGCTTGGAAAGATCGTCATACACGATGAGCGCGTGCTCACCGTTTTCCATCCAATGCTGACCCATGGCGCAGCCGCCGTACGGGGCGAGGTACTTGAACGGAGCAGGCTCGCTAGCGGGAGCAGCTACGACGACGGTGTACTCCATCGCGCCGTATTGGCGAAGTGTCTCGACCGTCTGAGCGATCGTGGAGCCCTTCTGGCCGATCGCTACATAAATGCACTTCACGCCGAGGCCGCGCTGGTTGATGATGGCATCGATCGCCACCGTGGTCTTGCCAGTCTTGCGGTCGCCGATAATGAGCTGACGCTGACCGCGACCGATGGGGGTCATTGCGTCGATCGACTTGATGCCGGTCTGCAGCGGCTCGTGAACGGGCTTGCGGCCCATGATGCCAGGGGCTTGGATCTCGACGCGGCGTTGGATGCTGCCGACGATGTCGCCCTTGCCGTCGATCGGCTGACCGAGCGCGTTCACGACACGACCGAGCATCGCGTCGCCGACCGGCACCGACAGGATCCGGCCGGTGGCCTTGACGGTCTGGCCCTCTTCGATGTCGAAGCCTTCGCCGAGCACAACGGCACCGATGGATGCTTCGTCGAGGTTGAGCGCGAGTCCGAACGTGCCGTCTTCGAACTCGAGGAGTTCGTTGACGCCGCAATCGGGCAGGCCGCTGATACGAGCGATGCCGTCACCAACTTCGGTGATGCGACCGACGGTGCGGGCCTCGAGCGATGGCTCGAAGCCTTCGAGATTTTTCTTCAGCGCTGCGGCGATGTCGCCGGCGCTCAGGGTGAGCTCTGCCATGGTTCGGGGTCTCCTAGAGCCGGGACTTCAACTGATCGATTCGGGTGCGGACGCTGCCGTCGATGACGGTGTCGCCCACAGTGGCCACGATGCCGCCCAGCACGGACGGGTCGACGACCACTTTCAGGTTCACCTGTTTGCCGGTGGCCTGGGTAATTGCTGCAGCAAGGCGGGCCTGCTGATCGGCGGTGAGTGCCACGGCGCAGCGAACCTCGGCGACTTCTTGTTGCTTTGCATTGCTGGCACGGGCCACGAGCCGATCGACGATTGCCGGCAAATCGCGGCCGCGGCCGAAGCCGACCACCATCGACACGAGCTGCGTCGTGGTGGCGGTGGCCTTGCCTCCGAGCAAGTCCTCGATGATTGCCTGACGCTTCGTCGCAGGAATCATCTCGTCGGTGAGCGCACTACGCAGCGCGTCGCTGGATTCGAAGCTGCGTGCGAACCGGAACAGTTCGTCTTCGACCTCGTCGAGTGTGCCCTCGGCGCGAGCAATTTCGAACAGACCGCGGGCGTATCCCTCGATGCGTGGATCGGTCATGCGCTGGCTCCTACCCGTGAAATGAAGTTCTCGATGAGCTCCTGTTGCGTTGCGTCGTCGAGCGAACCCGTAACGACATGGTCGACAGCAGCAATCGACAACCGAGCGATCTCGGCCCGCAGTTCGTCGCCAACGCGACTGTGTGCTGCGGCGATGTCGACCACGGAACGTGCTTCGAGGTCGGCGATCTCGGCAGCAACCCGGGCACGTCCATCTTCGCGAATTGTGATCGCTTGAGCATCGGCTTCAGCGAGGATCCGAGTGCGCTCTGCGCCGATGTCGCCCTTCGCCGTGCGGATCTGTGCGGCCTCGGTCTCGGCGGCGGCTCGAGCTGCTTCGCCGGCGTCGAGCTCAGCTTGGATCTTGGCAGTTCGTCCCGCCATGCCCTTCTTGATGACCGGGCCGGCAAACTTGAACAGCAGCGCGAAGATGAGCACGGACGCGAACGATCCGAAGATGATCTCGTAACGCTCTGGCCACAGCGTGGACGGGGTTTGGGTGATGTCGTGGCCCCCACCGGCCGAGCCGATGAAGCGAATGATCGCATTCACTGTCCGGCCCCGATCAACGAGGTGACCACGCTGTTGACCATCGCTGCGTCGGGCTTGCGGCCCGTTGCCAACTCCGCTGCCCGACCACTGACATCCGCGACTGCTTCTTTGATGTGCGGTGCCGCAGCAGCCTTGGCTGCCTCGTTGACAGCGTTGGCGTCGGCCCGAGAAGCAGAAATACGCTCGTTTGCCACACCGATTGCGATAGCTCGCTCGGCCTCGATGATGTCGCGAACAGCTTGAATTCGCTGAGCGGCCTCGGCCCGTACTCCGGCCAGTTCTTGCTCGTACGCAGCCACCTCGCCGCGGGCAGCAGCCCGCATTGCATCGGCGGATTCGTGATCGTCACGGATCTTGCCGTAGCGCGCTTGCATTCCATTCTTGACGCGTGGGAACAGCACAACACGCATGAGCACGAACAGCACGATGAACGAGCCGGCGCCCCATGCCAGCTCTTTGAGCTCTGGCGCGATCGGGCTTGGTCCCTTGTCTTCGGTACCCGCCTCGGCGGTTACCCGTTGCTGCGGAAGACGTACGACCAGCTCGCCCGCACCCGTCGTATGGACGGTGACGGTGAACATTACGACTCCCTCTACAGGCCGAGAAGGATGAAGACGACGAAGCCGATGAGTGCCAACGCCTCGGTGAAAGCAATACCCAAGAACATGGTGGTACGCACCATGCCTGCGGCCTCTGGCTGGCGAGCCATTGCTTCGATGGCCTTACCGACGACGTAACCGATGCCGATGCCGGGCCCGATGGCCGCAAGGCCATAGGCGAAACCGGCGCCGATCGCGGCGTTCGCAGTCTTCAGCGCAGCATCGTTGCTGGGCACGCCGGGCACTGCGGCGATGATGTATGACATGGCTTCCATGTTGTTCAGGTTCTCCTGCTGAGGTTGTGGATGGGAGATTGCGCGAAGCGACCGAGCCGGAAGGCTCAGTGCTCGATGTGACGTGCCGAGTTGATGAACACGGCGGTGAGGATGGTGAAGATATAGGCCTGCAAGAAACCCACCAGCACCTCGAAGGCGGTGAGGAACACGAGCATGAACAGAGGCAGGACACCCATCGGACGGAGGAAGAACTGCTTGGTGTGCGCTGTGAACATCGCGTTGCTCAAGAACGCGAAGGTGATGAGCAGCATGTGACCGGCGAGCATGTTGGCGAAAAGACGGACGGCCAACGAGAACGGGCGCAACACGATGTTCGAGAGCAACTCGATGACACCCACGAGTGGGCGCATGCCGATCGGCACGCTGGTCGGCCAAGCCATCGCCGTGATGTACTTGAAACCGTTGTGCTTCAAACCGACCGCGTTGTAGACCACCCAGACCACGAGCGCTAAGAACAACGGAATCGCCATGCGGGCCGTGGCTGGCATCTGGAAGATCGGAATGATGCCGGGCAGGTTGCAGAGGTAGATGAAGATGAACAGCGACAGCAGGAACGGCGTCCACGGCAGGCCGTCTTTGCCCATCGTCTGCATGACAATCTGGTCCTCGATGAACTCGACGCCCGTCTCGGCCAAGTTGCGCACACCAGTGGGTGCCTTCAGCGGGTCTTTTCGACCGGCGATCAGGAAGATCGCAATACCGATCAGCGCGGCCAGCACGGCAATGAGGCCGACTTTGTTGAAGCTGGTGAAGATGTCCCGCCAACGAATGAGTTCGTTGATCGGAGGGAAGGTCAATCCGAGCATTGTGCGCAGCCTTTTAGTTCTTTGCGGGGGTGTGACGGGCGGACGTGGGACGAGCAGGCTTGAGGCCGGGATAGGCGAGGGACATGGAGACGAACTTCAGTTCCCAGATCAACAGCCCGAGGTGCGTGATGATGATGGTCGCTCCGAGCGCCGGAAGTGAAATCCATCCGGCGTTCTTCACGAGGTAGACCGCCAAGAAGATGAGCGCGAGACGCATGACGTAGCCGAACATCACCGCTCCCATCATCAGCCCGAGGCTGATTCTGGCCGTGGTGGCCATGAGGGCGGCGGCGAGTGAGAAGTTGAGCAGCACGATGGCAATGGCGTAGGCACTGGACAGCGCACCATCGAGGTTCCAGATCACGCCGCACATCGCGATGAGTACAGGAGCAACGATGAACCCACGACGGACCATGTCGTTGGACACCGACAGCTCAGGCGCTGGGCCGTCGAGTCGCGACGTGAAGGCCGAAACGTCGTCACTCATGCCACACGCTCCTGATCGCGAAGTGTGACCGCGCTGCGCTGGGTGACCGTGCTGCGCTGGTGTTCGTGAGCGCGCATTCTCTCTTCGTAGTCGTAGCGCATGCGCACGAACTGCCCGACGAGAGCGAGCATCACAAAGCAAATCATGAACACCGGCCGCGTGTTGAACCAGCGATCGAGTCCGTAGCCAATCCCGAGGAACACGAGGGTCACCAGAGCCAGGTCCATTCCACGGCCGATGTTGTCATCGGTCTTGACGGGCTGACGAGGGATCAACTTCACGGGTTCCTGGGCGGGTTGCGCGCCAACCACAACGCTGTGGCGAGCTTGTGAACGCGCACACATGCTAGCGGGTTCGTCACTGCGTGTCCAAACTGTCAGCCGCCAGACCGATGACGGCGGATCTGGGGATGCATCACGGTGTAGAGCACGAGACCCAACATCGCCGCACCAATCGGAATGTACGACGCTCCGCTCTCGGTGATGACAGGGTAGAGCACGAATGCGCTGAGCAGCGCCGTCCACAACCACAGGATCAAGACGCTGCGTCGCTGCCCGTGCCCCATTTCCATCAGTCGATGATGAAGGTGTCCCTTGTCCGCTGTGGTCAACCCCTGACCGCGCCGGGCGCGGCGGGCGATAGCGAACACTGTGTCCACGATCGGCACGCCAAGGATGAACAGCGGGATGAACAACGGGGCCAGGAAGAAGTACGCCTGTCCGGCGATGGCCTGACCGGTCGGATCGGTACGTCCGCCGACCACGCTCGTGCTCACCGCGACGAGCAGCCCGAGGAGCAATGCCCCACTGTCGCCCATGAAGATTTTCGCCGGATTGAAGTTGTGCGGCAGAAAGCCGAGACAGATCCCCACGGTGATGATGGCAACGAGTGGCCCCACATTCGGCGGGATCAGCAGTCCACGGTCGTTGAGTGTCTGGCTGTAGAGGAAGAACGCTCCCGAGCCGATGGCGACGATGCCTGCGGCCAATCCGTCGAGGCCGTCGATCAGGTTGATCGATTGGCTCATTCCCAGCACCCACAGCACCGTAATCAGCGGGATCCAATCGTCGCTCAGAAATACCACATCGACGAACGGCAGCCTGAAGTAGAACATCGTGACGCCGAACGCGACAAGCGCTGCGCTGGCCAGCACGGTGCCCAATACCTTGGCCGGTGCTGAGATGTCTCGGACGTCGTCGATCAAGCCGACCAAGAACATGACGACTGCGGCAATGAGCACGCCTCGCGGTTCGGAGTTGCGTGCGAACAGGGCATCAAATGGATCGAGAAGGCGCGAGAGCGCGAACGCTCCGACGAAACCGGCGAACAGTGCGATGCCACCGACGTTCGGAATTGGCAGGATGTGCACCGTTCGCTCGGTCGGCTCATACAACCAACCCAACTTACGGGCGAGCCAACTCACGATCGGGGTGGTCACGAATGTGATGAATGCGGCAGCCGCGCCAATGATCAGGTAGGCACCGATTGAGGGCACGACGGGATGTTATTCCGTCAGGCGTAGACGGGGAACCGAGCGCAGAGCGCGGCGACCTCGGCACGAAGAGCCGCCAAGGCGACGTTGTCGGAGCGAGACCGCAGCGCCCGGGCGATGAAGTCGGCGATCTGCACCATCTCGGGCTCCTTCATGCCTTGGGTGGTGATCGACGGCGAGCCGATCCGAACTCCACTGGTCACGAACGGGCTGCGCGGATCATTCGGAATGGAGTTCTTGTTCAGTGTGATACCGGCCTGGTCGAGCACCGCCTGGGCCTCTTTCCCGCTGAGGCCTTCATCGAACGGGCGTAGGTCGACCACCATCAGGTGGATGTCGGTGCCACCGCTGACCAGTCGGAACCCCTGGTTGACCAGCGCACCGGCCAGTGCGCTGGCATTGGCTACGACCTGGTGCGCATACACGCGAAACTCCGGCTGCGCCGCCTCGTAGAACCCGACAGCCTTCCCGGCGATGACATGCTCGAGTGGACCACCCTGCCAGCCGGGGAACACCGCTTTGTCGATAGCGGCAGCGTGTTCGGCGGTACTCAAGATGCAGCCCCCACGCGGACCGCGCAGCGTCTTGTGGGTGGTGAATGTGACCACATCGGCAAACGGCACCGGGTTGGGGTGCGCCCCGCCTGCAACGAGGCCGGCGATATGCGCCGCGTCGAACATGAACAGTGCCCCGACCTCGTCGGCGATGGCTTTGAACGGCGCCGGATCGATGCGCCGCGGATAACTCGTGGTCCCGGCCACGATCATCTTGGGATGGTGCGACAACGCAAGGTCGCGGACCTGATCCATATCGATCCGCTCATCACCGGGAGTCACCTTGTACGCTACGAAATTGTACAGCTTGCCGCTGGCGTTGACCGGCGAGCCATGGGTGAGGTGGCCACCGTGATCGAGGCTGAGGCCGAGCACGGTGTCGCCGGGCTGCAGCAGTGCCTGATACGCACACATGTTGGCGTTGGCACCGCTGTGCGGTTGCACGTTGGCGTGCTCGGCACCGAACAGCTCCTTGACCCGCTCGATCGCGAGCGCTTCGATTTCATCGACGACTGCGTTGCCACCGTAATAGCGCTTGCCCGGATACCCCTCTGCGTACTTGTTGGTCAGCACACTGCCGACCGCTCGCATTACGGCCGGCGAGGTGAAGTTCTCGCTGGCGATGAGTTGGATACCGGTGACCTGTCGCTCGACCTCACGGTCGATCAGGTCGAACAGCACCGTGTCGGGTGCGATATCGGAAGGAAACGGCATCAGAACTCCTCTTCAAGGGCCGCGAGCTGTTGCACACGGCGTTCGTGGCGGCCACCCTCGAACGAGGTGGCCAAAAAGATGGCCAAGATCTCCTCGGCCAAGCCAACACCGACCACACGCGCTCCGATGCTGAGCACGTTTGCATCGTTGTGGGCCCGCGCCAGGCGGGCGGTGTACAGCTCGTTGCACAGAGCAGCCCGTACACCGCGAACCTTGTTGGCCGCGAGCTGCTCGCCTTGGCCACTGCCGCCGATGACGACACCGAACTCCGCGCCGCCATCGCGAACCGTTCGCCCGACCGCCGCGCAAATAGGCGGGTAGTCGACGCTGTCGGTGCTATGGGTTCCGTGATCGTCCACGTGGTGGCCGGCCGCCGAGAGCACCGAGATGAGGTGCTGCTTCAGCTCGTACCCGGCATGGTCTGACCCGATCGCGATTCGTGACATCCGTGCGAGTGTACGTCCCCGATTGCGATGGGCCCAGGCCCGCTCCGTACCCTGCCCCTGTGACTCTCGATCCCCGCACCCCCATCCTCGTCGGATCCGGCCAGTTTCTGCATCGCGCCACCGGCATCGACGACGCATTCGATCCGGTCACCCTCATGTGCGAAGCGATCGAGCGGGCCAGCGAAGATGCCGGACTGGCCAACATCCCAAACGTCGACTCGATTCGCGTGGTGAGCTTGCTCAGTTGGCGCTACGGCAATCCTGCCCACGTACTCGCCGCGCAACTCGGGCAGACCCCACGCGAGCTGGCCTACACGACCAACGGCGGTAACAGCCCGCAGAGCCTGGTCAACACGACCGCCCAGGAGATTCAGAGCGGTGCTTTGGATCTCGCGATTCTGACTGGCGGCGAGGCCTGGCGGACACGAATGCGTGCTCGCAAGTCCGACACCGAGCTGCATTGGCCGAAGGCGCCCGTCGACGCAACCCCGCGTCTGATCGGCCAAGAGTTGGTCATGAGCCACCCCAGCGAGTTGGCACGCACGATTGTGATGCCGGTGCAGGTGTACCCGATGTTCGAGTCCTCGATCCGTGCGGCGGCCGGCCGAACGGTGGAAGAGCACCAGATCGCCATCAGCGAGCTCTGGGCCGGTTTCAGCGAGGTGGCCGCCCGCAACCCCAACGCGTGGATTCGCGAGGCGAAGACCGCTGAGCAGATCCGCACTGTCGGCCCCGACAACCGGATGGTTGGCTTCCCATACCCGAAGTACATGAACTCGAACAACGACGTTGACATGGCCGCCGCCGTGCTGATCTGCTCCGTCGAAAAGGCTCGCTCGCTCGGCATCTCCGAAGACCGCTGGGTGTTCATCCATTCGGGTGCCGACTGCCACGAGCACCAATACATGAGCAACCGTTGGTCGTTCCACGAGACGCCGGCGATCGAACTCGGCGGTCGGCGTGCGCTGGAACTGGCAGGCGTCGGGATCGACGATGTCGAACTGGTCGATCTGTATTCATGCTTTCCAGCGGCGGTGCAGTTGGGCGCCCAAAGCCTCGGATTGGCGCTGCCCCACGCCGGTGGCGACCGGCAACTCACCCGCACCGGCGGCCTGCCGTTCGCCGGCGGACCGTGGAACAACTACGTCATGCACGCCATCGCCACCATCACCGGCGAACTCCGTCATCGGCCCGGCGCATATGGACTCGTCTGGGGTAACGGCGGCTACACCACCAAACACGCATTCGGCGTGTACTCGACCACCCCGCCCGAGCACGGCTTTCGGCACGCGCACCCGCAAGCCGAGATCGATGCACTGGCACGCCGCGACCTCGCCGAACCAGAACAAGCAACAGGACCGGCGACGATCGAGGCCTACACGGTGATGCACTCACGTGACGGGTCGCCGGAGACAGCAATCGCAGCTTGTCTACTCTCCGACGGGCGCCGGGCATGGGGCACGTCGACCGACCTGCCACTTGCTTCGGCGATGTGCGAAGGCGAATGGGTCGGCCGAGCGGTCACCCTCGACGCCGTCGGCACCCTGCTGCTCTAGCCGCTCGTGGGTCAGTATTCGGCGGGTTGGGCTGGATCGTGTGAGCTTTGGTCGTGACATGTTGTTGAGCGACATGTCACGACCACGAAGTTTGTGGGTGTGGTGGCGTTGGGCCCTGTTTGGGGGGTGGTCTACGGGTTTTGTTGGGTTTGTTGTGGGTGTAAGACGCCACCGCTGATGAGGTCGAGGAGGTCGAGGTCTGGACTGGGTTCGATTTCGGTGGAGAGGACAACACCGGCTTCGACACCGATTTCGGTGCTAGCTACGTGGGTCAGTAACGGTGAAGTTGGTCGGAGCGTTCGACTGCTGTATGCGCCAGCCCAACACCAAAGATCGGGTGGTGCGACGTGGAGTCGCGAAGTGCAGAACGAGACGGCACTTTCGCTCGTTGTGTTCGTCACTTCGCCCATGGCTGCACATCGGCACGCCCGCCCTGCGCACGCCACACCACAACACACCGCTCCACTATTACCGACCCACGCTCCTAGGCGTGCCTGCCGTGTTCTGGTCGCCGAGCTCTCTTCCTGCGAGGATGTAGCAATGACCGCCGCACCCCCCCTCTCGATCATCCTCGACTGCGACCCCGGCCACGACGACGCGATCGCCATGGTGGTGGCGGCACGCCACGCCAACCTCCTCGGCATCACGACCGTTGCCGGAAACGCTCCGCTCGAGCGCACCACGCGGAATGCCATCATCGTGCGTGATCTGTTGGGCATCGACGTGCCCGTGCACTCCGGTGCCAATCGACCGCTCGTAGCGCCACCCCAGCACGCAAGCTACGTACATGGCGAGAGCGGGATGGACGGCGCCGACCTTCCCGAGCCTTCTGGCCCACCTGCCAGCACCGATGCGGTGGGGTTCATTATCGAAACGTGCCGCGCTCACGAGGGTGCTTGGCTGGTGCCGACCGGGCCACTCACCAACATCGCGCTCGCGCTCCGTGCAGCTCCCGATTTGGCGGATCGCATCGCCGGTATCTCGCTGATGGGCGGTGGTTCATTCGGAAATCGCACGGCCGCTGCGGAGTTCAACATCTGGTGCGACCCCGAGGCCGCCGCGATCGTGTTCGAGTACGGTGGAACGCTAATTCAAGCGGGGCTTGACGTGACCCACCGGTTTCAAGCCACCACCGAGCGGATCGAGCGGGTGCGGGTGCTGCCCGGTCGGCTCGCAGCGGTACTCACCGACCTGTTCGTATTTTTCAGTAACACCTATGTCAGCCGTCATGACGACATGGAGGGTGCCGCCGTCCACGACCCGTGTGCGGTGATGGCGCTCACCCACCCTCATCTGTTCACCACGCAGCGCAGACACGTGAGCGTCGAGATCCACGGCACGAAAACGCGCGGGATGACCGTGATCGACGAGCGCCGTCTTCGCGAACGACCGGGACCGAACTGCACCGTACTCACCGACGTCGATGCCAGCGCAGGCTTCCACGTGATCACTGAGTCAATCGCCCACTTCTCCCAGTAACGAAGCGGGCGAAGCCCGTCACCCTGAGTACACGCCGCGGAATCGCAGGTGTTGGTTCGGAAACATTTCTGTCAAGTTGGTCACCGATGGTGCCGAGAAAACCGCCACGAACTAGCGGGGGAGCAACGACCCCGAGAACGAGGCGATCATGTCATCTCAGGGCGGGGTAGACACCGGGCGGCGGCTTGCGGTGGCTTCGATCGGCTTCGGCACGGCCTATCTGGCGTGGCGCACTGGTTGGACACTGCACAGAGTTTCGCCGTGGATCTCCGTCCCCACCCTGATCATCGAGACGCTCGGAGTGGTCGGGCTGGTCGTGCTGGTCATCGGGATCGGTCGCGGTGTGAAGGCCGGGTCCGCCACGACGGCATCCGACAACGGCACAGCGCCTTCTGGCCCGATCGACGTGCTCGTTCGTCTCGACGCACAGCCGCTGAGCTATCTCCAGGCAACCCTGGCGGGGATCCGGTACATGGCGAACGTTGCCGGCATAACGGTTGTGGCCCGGGAACCGCGTGAAGAGGTGACCCGACTGCTCGAAGGCACCGACATCGGTCTCGTGATCGCAGATATCGACGACACGACAGCGCTACGGGCCGCAGCCGCGTGCGGCATTGCCGATCTGATCGCAGTACTCGACGCCGGCGACGTGCCCAGTCCAGGTCTCGCCGGTTCGCTGTCACGGTGGTTCGACGACGAAGCAGTCGCCGTCGTCCAAGGTGGTCTGATCTCACGCACCACCGATACAGCGGAACACGACGGACAGGGACGGCACCGCCTCGAGTTCGAACGCCGGCTCCTGAACCCCTCGCTTGGTGCCGCATCAAGGGCGATCATGGCCGGCTCCGGTGCGATGATCCGCCGGTCGACGTTGTCCCAGGTGGCGGTGCCGGCCGGTGCCCGCCGTAGCGCTGAGTTGCGCTGGTCGATCCGGGTTCGCAAGGCCGGGTTCCGATTGGTCGCGCCGCCGCGTCCGGTGCTCACTGCTGCGTCGCTGAACAGCGAGCGCGCTGTTCGCGCCGAGCGCCGTCGACAGGTGCATGCCGTGCTGCACACGCTGTGGTCGAGCGACAGCCCGCTGCGGACCCGCGGTCTGTCGCTGGCCGACCGACTCGGCTACCTGTCGTACACCGTGCGGCCCTTGTCGGGCCTCCGTCGTGCCGCGTTCATCACCGTGATTCTGGCCGCTCTCGTCACCGGCACCGCCCCCTTCACCCCGACCGTGATCGGCCTTGCCGCACTCTGGTTGCCATTCGCGATGTTGCAGACCATCGCGATCGATCGACTCACCGGATCGGCGCTCAGCTACGGCGACCGCACCCGCTGGTCACTTGCTACGATGGGTGCCTCACTCGCCGCACTCACCGGACCCGGCACCACCCCGATCGGCGAAGCCGCCGCCGATGCCCGCCACGGCGGCACGGCTGGAGCGACGACTGATGGTGCCCTGTTGGTTGCCCTCGGTTTACTCGCAGTCGCGACCATCGGCGTCGGCCTGGACCGCTGGATCCACATCTTCCCCGATCTCAACTCCGGTGCCCGCGGCGCCCTTCTTGCGGTGGCTGCATGGCTCGTCGGCGCAATGCTCGACGTGCTCC
This sequence comes from Actinomycetes bacterium, assembly GCA_025359865.1. GTDB lineage: Bacteria > Actinomycetota > Acidimicrobiia > Acidimicrobiales > Ilumatobacteraceae > VFMC01. The sequence continues at coordinate 16,933 of JANYDH010000063.1, forward strand.
ACTGCCTCACCGGGCCCGGACAGGTGCGCTCAGCACGGCGTCTCAATGTCAGCATCACCGGACTCGCCGACGGCTTCGAAGCAAACCTGTCCAACCTGTCACCCGAAGGTGCTGGCGTCATGCTTCGCGGCAGAACCACCCACAAGGTCGGCGACCGCATTTCGCTGACGGTCAACATCCACCAGGGTCTCGACGAAGACGACTCGATCCATCTCCAAGGCATCATCCGTAACATCCGCCCAACGCTCGAGGGCATGGTCCACGGCGTCGAATTCGTCGACGCCAACCGCAGAGCCCTAAACGCGCTGTACGCCTACTGCGAGGTACTCCACTCCTCCAAGGCCGCACCCTCCAACGCGACCAAGACCACCAGCGCACCACCGACCCGACCGCACTCGAACAAAACAGCTCGGCTGATCGGTGCGCTGGCCCTCATCGGTGTCTGTGCCGCCACCGCACCCCCCTACGGCCTCGCCGCCGCCGGTCTCGACCTCCCAGGTACGTCGGCAGAGTCCTGCAGCGAGTCGACAAAGGCCGAGAACGACAAAAACCAAGCCGAAGATGACAAGAACAAAGCCGAGAACGACAAGAGCAAAGCCGAAGACGACAAGAACAAAGCCGAAGACGACAAGAACAAAGCCGCGAACGACAAAAACAAAGCCGAGAACGACACCAAGCGCGCCGAAGACGACAAGAACAAAGCCGCGAACGACAAAAACAGGGCCGACCACGACACCAAGCGCGCCGAAGACGACAAAAACAAGGCCGACCACGACACCAAGCGTCAAGCGGACGAGAACTACTGCTCGACAACCACCATCAGCGGGCCCAGCACGAGTGAGGACGCTGTCGAGCCGTTTGGTGCGAACAAGGCCGACTCCACCTCCACCACCACCTCCACCACCACCTCCACCACCACAGCTGGCTCTGATTGCGGAAAGAGTGGTGATGGAATCGTGTGCTTACACAACAACACCGCCGAAGCACAGGCTGATTGCCCTGACACCGTCGATGACTACTGGCACTTTATTCTTGCTCCGAACAACGGCAGCTTCGCGTTCACTTCGATCAGGCTGAACATCGGTGAGACTACGCCAGCGATCTTCACCGGCTTCCCGCCAATCATCAGAAATGGTACGCAGACCGACAACGTCTTTGTGAGGGTGCCAACGGGCAAGTCGCTCGGCGACCTGCAGCTCTTTGGCTCGTACGCCGAATACTCCGGAAACTCCGCAAAAGGTGCACCCAAGTTCAACCTGTCGCACCTCTGCGTCGGAGGGACCGAAGTCACCACCAGCTCCAGCTCCACCACCAGCTCCAGTTCCATCCCCGACGAGACCACCACCAGCTCCAGCTCCACCACCAGCTCCAGCTCCATCCCCGACGAGACCACCACCAGCTCCAGCTCCATCTCCAGCTCCACCACCGCCGCACCCACCACCACCGAGAAGGAGAAGGAAAAGGACAAGACCACAACGACGTCACAGCCGCCCAAATCCGACTCGCAGACTCCGACACCGGACCCTGAGGTGGGAAGCGGTGTAGGTACGGGCGATGACCGGGCCAGCGAGGTACCGACCCCGGCGCCGGTTCCGACGGCTTCGTCGGTGCTGCCGACCACTGGCTCGGACTCACTTCAACTGTTGGTGTTCGCCGGAAGCTTCCTGTTGCTCGGAGGCCTCCTGGTTGCCGGTCGCCGGCGCACCGCCTGATCAGTGCAGCCTCGACGGCCAGCCGTCGGGGCTGCCGCACGTCGCTTTGGTCACCTGCCGACCGCAGGATCGCTTCGGGGATGTCTGACCGTTGGCGTTTGGCTGTCATTGACAACAACCCAACGCCAAAGGTCTGAAGCCCTGCGGCCGCGTAGGGTAGTTCCCCGTGTCGAGCGGTACCACAATGATCAACTCCTGCGGTCGGGCCGTCAGGCGGCACCGGTGGGCAATCGGTGTGTCCATTGGCTTCTTTGCAATATTCGCCACCTGGGTGATGGGCATGCCGCGGTATGCAGCGCCGGACGAGGTGGCCCACACCATCAAGGCGTATGGAACCGCCCACGGCGAGACCATTGGTGAACGGGTCCCAGGGATCAGCCCACTCACGCGGTTGATGGAGTCGCCGCTCGATCTCGCAGATGCGGCACAGGCGTGCTTCGCGTTTCATCCGGAGATACCTGCATCATGTGCCATTGCGGTCGCCGATCCGCGCATCGGCGCCGTGCAGACGAGCGCGGCCACCTATCCGCCCGCGTACTACCTCGTTGTCGGAGGACTCACCCGTGTTACGGGCGTCGACCATTCTCTGCGCGCCTACCGCACGGTCTCTGTGCTGATGGTGGTGCTGATGCTCACCGCCGCGGCCTTCCTGTTGCGGCGGCTCGGACGCGGTCGCCCCGCTCTGCTGTTCTTGGCGCTCACCCCTATGGCGATCTTCATGAGCGCGGCGGTGAACCCCACATCGATCGAGATTGCCGGAACCGTAATGTTGTGGACGTACCTGGCTGTCTTGGCGATGACACCCGACGTGGCCACCCGCCGACAGTTACTCATCGCCTCGACCATTGCTGCGGCGATCGTGTTAGTCCGCCCAGTCGCGTTGCCATGGGTAGCTGTTGCGATCGGGTCGTTCTTCGTGATCGAACGCCGCCCCCTTGCCGCAAGCCGGAAGGCGGTGGCGCGCACCGTCGGGGTGGCCTCGGTTCCGTTGGCCGGCGCCTTGGTGGCCTCCGCGGCGTGGAGTCGCTACGCGGGTGTCGGGTTGACCGATGACAAGTACCTCGATACGTCGGCCACGATCGAGGTGTTCCGTGCCGGTCTCGGCCGCACCTCGGTGCTGTATGAACAGTCGATCGGCATCCTCGGCTGGCTCGACACCAGCGTGCCTTATCCCGCCATCGCCCTCACCGTCGCCGGCATGCTGACGACGATGGGCGTGGTCATGTTGTTCGGCGATCGCCGCACGCGGCTGCTGCTCGTCGCCTTCGTCGCCATCTGGGTGTTGTACCCCACTGTCTACGTGACGGTGGCGAAGACGCCCTCCGTGTGGCAAGGTCGGTACAACCTCCCACTGTTGGGTGGGTTGTTGTTCTGCGCACTGTGGTGCGCTCGCGATCATGTGGTCTCGATATTGCTCGGGCGGCTCACCACGTTCCTTGCCGCAGCGTTCGTCGCGATCGAGGTGAGTTCCTTCCACCAGATGCTGCGGCGCTTCATGGTCGGCGCGAAGGGCGACATCTTGTTGCGTGACCCGGCGTGGTACCCGTCGATCACCGCATGGGTGTTGATTGCAGCCAACCTGGCTGCCGCGGTCGGCCTGGCCATGCTGCTCTGCCGCTCCCCCGTCGTCGGATCATCCGAGCAACAGATCTCCGCACAGTCCTCGCGGTGACTCGCGGCGGTGCGTCGCCGCAAGGGCAATCGACTGGCGGAGCACCTCGCTGACCGCACCAACCTCCGACGTGTCACTCAATGAATCGCGCCGCACGTAGTCGATGCCCGGGATCAGCTCGAGGTAGTCAGATGCGAAACGCGAATCGCCCGCCAGGCCGGACGCTTGCCGCCAGTACCCGAGAAGGTGGATGAATGTCGGCTTCAGGTCGCCGAGAATGTAGCCCGCCAACTTGGCAGGATCTCCGTCGCGGAGCAGTTCGGCGATCCGTCGGTTCGTCAGACCGGCTAGGTCGACGACCACGAGATCTGACACCATCAGCGTGCCACCGAGATCTGGAAGCAGAACCGTGGTCGTTCGTGGGTCAAGGCCGAGACCGCCAGCCGCGATGTTGAAGTACTGCCCGGACCGTTCCGCCACAAAACACAGCGGAACGATCGGGTCCGCCCGGAACACCTGCGATCTTCGCTGCCACGCGGGCAGCGTGAGCGCGGTGCACACCACCTGGCTTGTCGCTGCAGCCAGGTACGTACGCCGCCGGCTGATCATCGTGGCGAGTTGGGCGAGGCCGAGAACCGCCGCTACGGAAAGGAGCGGCCACGCAGGCGTCAGGAATCGGAGCTCGACCATCCAATCTTCGCGTTACACGATGAATGCGGCGACCGCGGAGAGAAGGACTGCGGCTCCTGCTGCTATGACACGGAGCCCGATCGTATTGCCCGCTCTTTGCAATGCATGGCCGCCCAGTGCGGCACCGAACAGTGACACGACCGAGAGCGGCCATCCAAAGGCGCCGCCGACCTGCTTCAACCGGAGGATGTCACGTAGCGCTGGGACATCCTGACTCTTCGCGACCGCCGTGTTGGGCAACCATGCGCCGAAGTAGGCAAGCCTGAACATGAGGTAGCCGAGGAAGATCGAACCGAACGCGACCAATCCGGGCCAGAGCACCGACCATCTCGCTCGCCACGACAGTCCGACCGCGAACAGCACGACGATGAAGATCGCCGAGGCGTACACGACGCCATCCGGTCGGGTGATTGCGGCCAGGCCGGTGAGCAGCCCCAACACGATCGTCGAACCTCGCCACGGGTTCGGGACCGCATGCACCGAGACGGCTGCGATCGCCGCTACCTCCGCCGCGAGCAGAGGATTCTCCAACCCGGAGACCATCCAGATCACGTACGAGGGATTCGCCGCCAGCAGCATTCCTGCCGCCGCCCAGCATGCCGTGCTCACGTTGAAGGCGACGGCGCGCTCTGTGACTGCTACCGACACGATGCGGGTGATCAGCACTCCCAGGCAGACGATCACAGCGAGGTGTAGGACGATCGCACTCCCCTTGGTCACCATCACGTAGTCGGGGACTGCGAACAGATCACCCCGTCCGAACAACCCGATCAGGGAAAGCACGGCCAGGACGAACACCCACAACGGGTTCGAAAACCCCTCCACCGGGGTCGCGCCCGGCTGTGCGACGAGCCCGTTGCCGTGCGCCAGGTTGCGCGCATATGCCATAGAGATGCCCGCATCGTCGATGATTCACGCCCCGAAAGCCGCCGCATGCACGACGAAGGCCGCAAGCACGCCGACGACAACGACAACGACAACGACCACGACAACGACAGCAACCTTCTGACGTCGGTGCGTGGCGCCGAACAACTCCAT
>JANYDH010000066.1 GCA_025359865.1 Actinomycetes bacterium
AGGCACGTGTCGCTACGTAGGCACACGTGCCTCCACGTGTCGACCACGCCCCACCACTCACATCGGTGAAGTCAGGTCGGGGTGCCGCCACACCCCACCCGCAATGTGCGACAGCTTCGTCAATGACAGTCCAGCGCCAAAGGTCGGGGGTGGGTCCGACTCTGCGCCGAATTGATCGACCGATTAGCTTCTGCACGGCAGTGGCAGCAGTTTGATCGAAGGAGCACGTACATGGCGTTGGTGGCAGTCGATCGGGCTCGGGAACGTCCTCACGAGATTGCGTTGCGCGACGACGAGGTGCACCTCACCTGGTCGCAGGTCGACGAAATGCTCAACCGTGTGGCCAACGCGCTCTCGGCGATGGACCTCGGTGCCGCCCGTCGTGTTGCGGTGTATGCCGAGAACTCGGTCGAGACGGTGCTCGCGCATCTCGGCGGGTTGCTTGCGGGTGCCAGCACAGTGCCGGTCAACTTTCACCTCAACGCCGATGAGTTGGCGTACATCTTGAACGACTCGAAAGCAACCGTGCTGTTCGTCGGGCCGGAGACACTGGCGCGAGGCCTCGCTGCCGCCGCCGAGGCTGGTGTCAAACACGTGATTGCGTGGCGTGCTGGCGACACATCTGCAGGCGCTGCATCGTCGTGGGAGACGTGGTTGGCGACTGCCAGTGCCGCTGAACCCCGGGTCGATCGCGCGCCGTTGCCGAACCTGATGTACACCAGCGGCACGACCGGCGTGCCGAAAGGTGTCGATCTGGCGCCGAGCATGTTTGCGGGTGGGACCACCATCACCGAGCACGTCGCAGTGTTGCAGCGCAACGGCTTCGCGCAGTTCGGCGCACACTTGGTGGTCGGACCGATGTATCACACCGGTCCGTTGTCGGGCATGCGCATCCTCGCCGCCGGTGTTCCCGTCGTGGTACTCGGACGATTCGATCCTGAGGCCGTGCTACGAGCGATCGAGACCTATCACGTCGAAACCACGGTAATGGTGCCGACCCACTTCAAACGGCTCCTCGAGCTGGACCGCGCGGTGCGCGCGAAGTACGACGTGAGCAGCATGAAACTGATCGCACATACCGGCTCAGCATGTCCGATCGACGTGAAGCACCAGATGATCGCGTGGTTCGGGCCAGTGTTCATGGACGCCTATGGGGCTACGGAAGTGGGCACGATCTGCTCCATCGGCAGTGCGGAATGGACGGAGCACCCGGGCAGCGTGGGCAGGGTGATCCCACCGTTCACGAGAGCCATCGTTGTTGACGAGGCAGGCGACGAACTTCCGCCCGGAACCGAGGGTCGCCTGTACTTCGAAGACGGCACCGGCCGCGGCATCGTCTACCCGAACGACCCTGCCAAGACTGCGCAGTCACACCTACGCCCTGGCGTATTCACCATCGGCGAGATTGGCTACGTCGACTTCGATGGGTTCGTGTACATCACCGACCGGTTCAGTGACATGATCGTAGGCGGCGGGGTGAACATTTACCCGGCCGAGGCCGAGACGGTCCTCGCCGCGCATCCAAAGGTGGCCGACGTGGCCGTGATCGGCGTACCCGACGATGATCTGGGTGAGGCCGTGAAAGCGCTGGTGGTGCCGCTCGACCCGAGCGATCCGCCCGACGTCACCGAACTGATCGCGCTCTGTCGCAGCAAGCTCGCTGGATACAAGTGCCCGCGAACCATCGAAATCGTCTCCACGGTCGGACGCAACGCGATGGGCAAGGTCAACAAGCGGGCGCTTCGTGCGCCATTTTGGGAAGGGAAGCGGACCATTGGCTGACACCGTTACGTCTGAATCGAACTCCAACGACAGCTCGAACCCGTCCGCCGCCGGCATCAGCGACGGCGCGGGCGTCAGCGCGGTCATCGGCGCCGCCGTCAGCGCCACACCACAGGTGCTCGTGCTGGTCGACGATCCACTGCCGGCAGTGCGTCGGCTCACGCTCAACCGCCCGAACAAACGCAACGCCTTGTCGAATGGTCTGCGCACACAACTGTTCGCCGCGTTGCGCGCTGCCGATGCCGACCCGTTGGTGCGGGTGATCGTGATCCGCGGTGCTGGCCCGTGCTTCTCGGCCGGCTACGACCTGGCCCAAGATCCGACCGAACCGTTACCGTGGCCGATCACCCGTGCCGACGGTGGATGGGCACGCCACGTGGTGCAGGGGTGGTTCGAGATGATGGACCTCGCCACGCCGATCATCGCTCAGGTACACGGGTTCTGCCTGGCGGGTGGTACCGAACTGGCGACTGCGTGTGACCTCGTCTACGTTGCCCATGACGCCCAGATCGGCTATCCACCGGTGCGTTCGATGAGCCCGCCCGACATGGCCTGGCATGTGTGGCTGATGGGTATGCGGCGGGCTATGGAGGCAATGCTCACGGGTGATTCGATGACCGGCGACCAGGCGGTCGAGGCTGGTTTCGCGAACCGGGCATTCGCCGCCGACGAGCTGGACGAGCGAGTACTCGAGATCGCAGACCGAGTGGCCAAAGTCTCTCCCGACCTGCAAGCGCTCAACAAGCGCGTCGTGCATCGCGCGATGGAGTCGATGGGCATGCGCGACGGCATGCGCGCCACCGCCGACATCAATGCGCTCGGCTTCCACCAGCGCAGTTCACGCGAGTACTTCGCCCAGTTCTCGAAGGGTGTCACCACGGCGCTCTCCGCACGCGACGCCCAGTTCGGCGACTACCGGGAGGGTCAGTCATGACATCGATCACCGAGGAAATCCTCGTCACCCCCGAGGTACTCGAGTGCCCCTACCCGTTCTACCAGCGGGTCAGGGACGAGGCGCCGGTTCACCAGACCCCCCTTGGGTTCTGGCTAGTCAGCCGGTACGACGACGTTCTGGCGGTCGTGCGCGACCACGAACGCTTCAGTAGCGATATGCGCAGCTCGTTCATTTCCGGTGCGCCGAGCGACGAGTTGCGGAAGGTCATGGCCGAGGGTTACGCGTCGGTCAACACTCTGCTGACCAACGACCCGCCCAGCCACACGCAGTTCCGGATGCTGGTCAACAAGGCGTTCACCCCAAAGCGGGTCGCGCAGTTGGAGGGTGAGATCCGCCAGATCGCCAACGAGCTGATGGACCGTTGGATCGGCGATGGTCGCGTCGAGCTGGTCACCCAATTCGCCGTCGGGGTGCCGCTCACCGTGATCGCCGATGCGTTGGGCGTCGATCGAGCCGACATGGCCCAGTTCAAGAAGTGGAGTGATGATGCGGTGGCGCCGCTTTCCGGTTTGCTCACCGAGGAGCAGCAGCTGGACTGTGCGCGCAGCCGCGTGGAGATGCAGCACTACATGGCAGCGCGCTGCCGGGAGCGTGAGGCAGATCCGCGTGACGACCTGTTGAGCGATCTTGTGCAGGCCCGATTCGATGCCGGAGACCGGGCCGGTCAGGGTCTCGACATGCCCGAACTGTTGAACGTCATCGAGCAGCTCCTAGTCGCTGGCAACGAGACCACCACCAAACTCCTTGCGGCAGCGATGCTGCTCCTCACACAACACCCCGAGCAGCTGGCGATGGTGCAGGCCGATCACTCGCGGATTCCCAACCTCGTCGAGGAGGCGTTGCGGATGGAGAGCCCTGTACAGATGCTGCCGCGCGTAGCCAAGGTCGACGTGGAGGTGGGCGGGGTGGCCATACCGGCCGGTTCGATTCTGATGATGATGTACGGGTGCGCTAATCGAGACGACGCGAAGTATCCCGATGCTGCTCAGTTCGATACAGATCGCGCCAACGCGCGCACCAACCTCGCGTTCGGGCAGGGGCCTCACTTCTGCCCGGGCGCAGCCTTGGCCCGCAGTGAAGCCCGGATCGCGCTCGAGACGCTGTTCGGCAGAGCTGATCATTGGGCGCTCGACACCTCGGTCGAGTTGCCGACCCAACGTGAACTGTCGATGACATTGCGCGGATTGTCGGCACTGCACCTCACGTTCGCTGCGATTCCAGCGTCGCCGAACGGTCGTCCGTCGTGAGCGTGTCGATCGACGCGCTGCAGGCAGTGCGCTACGAGGTGGTCGACCCCGGAGAGCAGGGCATCGCAGTCGTCACACTCGATCGCCCCGAGAGCCGCAACGCGCAGAACAAACGGATGACGTACGAATTGAACGCATGTTTCGACGACGCGTCCCGACGAACTGATGTGAAGGTGATCGTGCTACAGGCCGACGGCCCGCACTTCTCCAGCGGTCACGACATGCGCGACACCGAAAGCCAACGCGAGTTCGATCTGGTGTCCGCCCACGGGGGTTATGGCCGCGAGGGCCAGGAGGGCCAGATGGCATGGGAGGAGGAGATGTACTTCCAGATGTGCTGGAGGTGGCGGAACCTCCCCAAGCCATTGATCGCCGCGGCACAGGGCAAGACCATCGCCGGGGGACTGATGCTGCTGTGGGTTGCCGACGTGATCATCGCCAGCGACGATGCGCTGTTCAGCGATCCCGTGGTGGCGATGGGTGTCAACGGTGTCGAGTACTTCGCGCACCCGTGGGAACTCGGTGGACGCAAGGCCAAAGAACTGCTGTTCACCGGCGACTGGGTCACCGCCGCCGATGCGCACCGATTGGGCATGGTCAATCAACTGGTGCCCGCCGATGAACTGCGGGCCTTCACCATGGCGATGGCGGCCCGGATCGCGAAGAAGCCCGGCTTCGCATTGAAGTTGGCGAAGGAGAGCGTCAATCAGACGCTCGATGCCCAAGGCCAATTCAACTCGTTACGTGCAGCGTTTTCGTTGCAGCATCTTGCTCATGCCCACAATCGTGTCCGCTTCGGCATTCCCGTCGACCCGGGCCCCGCGCGGCCGCCGAAGGTCGAGTCTGCTCCGTGAGCCATCGCCCGGTCTCGGTAAAATCTCTCGGCCGGCCGAAGGAAAGTGCGTCGATCGAGACTCGTGAACGATTGCTCGCCGTAGCTCGGCAGGCGTTCGCACAGAACGGCTTCGAGGCCACTACCAATCGTCAGATAGCGGCGGCGGCGGGCAACACCGCGGGAGCGATCTATCACTACTACGACTCGAAGGCAGAGTTGTATGCGGCAGTATTCGGCGAAGTGCAGGTGATGATCTACGGAGCATTCGACGCGGCAATTGCACCACACTGTGCGCTGGTGGACCGGTTCGCGGCTGTGCTCGACAAAGCGGTCGAGATGAACCGCTCCGATCCGTCGATCGCCGGGTTCGTGGTCGGTGTCGCCAGCGAAACGCAACGCCACCCGGAATTCGTCAAGCTCCTTGCCCCATACCGCCTGGATAGCAACTTCTTGTCGAAGCTGGCCGAAGAGGCGGCTGCGAGCGGGGAGTTGGCGCCGGACATCGATCCGCAGGCGCTGGAGGATCTACTCAACGCCGTGCTTTCCGGTCTGGCGCGATTCGGCAACCTGACCGGAGACGCGGATCGTCATGCGCGCAGCGTCGCCGCCTTCAAGCGGATCTTGGCTGGCACATTAACGACCAAGCACGACCAGGTGACCGCCCGTTGAGGCACACACTCGATTAGTTGCCGGCGAGGCACTCCGTCGCAATCTTGGTGGCAGCTGCGGTGAACGCTGTGTTACTACCGCCGGAAGATGCAGATTGTAGGTCTGCATCGGAAAGCGAATTGATCGCTTCCTCGACGCATGCCCTGTCGAGCTTCAACGAAGCACCAAGGGTCGTCATGATCGTGTCGACGATTGTTGCCTTCATCGAGCTATCGAGGCCTCCGCTGGCGCCGGCAACGGTGTCGCTGCTAGCGCCGGCAACGGTGTCGCTACTTGCCGAGAAGCATTCCTTCAACTGCACGCCGAGCTTCTCGCCGGCAGCGCTGAGTGTTGGGTCGCCGTCGGGGTTGTCGAGCAGAAGTTGGGCATCGGCATTGGACAACTTCGCGGCGAGTTTACTGACGCATGCCTTGTCGAGCGTGAGTCCGAACTCCTTGGCCTTCTTGATCGACAGGTCGATCACGGCCTGTTGCTTGGCGCCTACGCCACCACTCGAGTCGTCGCTACACGCAACGGCACCGAATGAGAATGCGACGACCATAGTTCCGACCATCCACTTGTTCACGTTGCTCTCCCTGCTCGTGAGACGGCCACAACTGGCCGCTACCTGTCAACCTACAGTCCGAACTGCGGCCACCACCTCACTACGGCGACGCAACGGCTTCAGCTCCCGACGGTGTCAGCAGGGGCGCCCGTATCGGTGGTGTCTGTTGAAATGCAGCTCGCGAGCTGTTTGCCCACCGCTTCACCGGCGTCGCTAAGTTTGACTTGGCTACCGGCGGGCGAAGCAAGGATCAGTTGCATGTCGGCATCGGACAACTGTGCGATGACCTTTGTGACGCAGGCCTCATCGGCCGTCACGCCCGCAGTGGTTGCATCGTTCATGGTGCGTGCGACCACGTCCTTTTGCTTGCTGCCCGAGACGGCCTTGTCGCTACTGCATGCCGCAGCACCGAACGACAATGCGACGACCATTGATCCGACGATCCACTTGTTCACTGAACTTCCCCCTTGTTGTTGTGGGGTAAATCGCCCACAAATTTCTCACACCTACTGTCCGAAGTTCAACCACCACAGCACGAGGGTGAGAGACAGACCGTCGCGGATGTTGCCCGAACGCGCCTCGTTGCGCACCTGATCGACCGACAGCCACTCGATTCGTTCACTTTCGCTCGGATCGGTCGGTTCTCCAACATGGGTCGCACCGTCGGCGGCGAACAGGTGGAATGCGCAGTCGTTGAGCCCATTGTGCGGGAAATAGGTGGTGAGGTACCGGATCGGGCCGGGCTTCCAGCCCGTCTCTTCGTACGCTTCGCGAGCAGCAGCATGGACTGGTGTCTCACCTGGGTCGACACGACCCGCTGGGACCTCCCAGCCCCAGGTGTCGGTGACGAACCGGTGTCGCCACAACAGCAGCACGCCGAGGTCGTGGTCGTGAATCAACGTTCCGGCCGCATGCGCAGGCATCCGGATCACATGGTGCTCGAATCGCCGCTCACCCGGGATCTCCACGTCGGTCAAAGCCAGACGGATCCACTCGCTGTCATACAGCACCCGCTCACCGTGCACGGTCCACTTCATACGCAGACCAGGCTAGGTGTTGACCAGGCTAGGTGTGACCTGCCGGGCTGCATGCCCGGTGCGATCAGGGTTGCAGTGTGACGGTGACTTCGTTCTCTTTGGTGATGGCAGCCGAGAACTTGACTTGGACGCCATCGGCACCTGTTGCCGTGCACTCGAACGTCGTACCTATCTTGGTGGAACCCGGGTCCGCACATGTTGCGGTCACCTTCTGCTTGAGTTGCTTGTCGAATTGTTCAACGATCGTCTTTTCGGCAGACTTCCGGAAATCGGTCTTGTCGACGGAGCAGGCGGTGAACAACGCAGTACATACAACGATGCCGGTGACGATTCTGAGGAACAGTTGCTGCACGGCGTGTCCTTTCCTGCGGCTCACCGGTTCATAGGACCGGTACCGATTGTGCGTGCGTTCGCTGGTGGGCGAACGCACGCACAATAGTCAGTGCAAGTTGGCCGGTACCAGCCCGATCAGCCTGCTACGGTGTCGACGGGTGCCTCGTCAACAGGAGTGGTGTCGTCGGCGGGGACGCCAGCGTCGACAGCCGGCGAGACCTCGACGGCATCTTTCTTGGTGATTGCAGCGGTCCATGCTGACGTGGTTCCGTCGCTCATCGTGGCCGTGCAGGCGAACGTGGTACCCACGGCGGTTGCGGTCGGGTCTTCGCAGCTGACTTTGGCGGCCGGGTCGATCTTCTTCATTCCATCCAACAACGCCTTTTCGGCGCTCTTTTTGAAATCGGTCTTATCGGCCGAGCAGCCGGCGAACAGCGCCGTGCAGGCAATTGCGCTCAAGAGTAATTTTTTCATCGTGGGTCCTCCCCCATGGTTGTGCCGACCCCTGGCGGAATCGTGACAATATTTGTAGCAGAAACCGATCGTCCGATCAGGGATGCGCGGTGCATGGTATCGGCCGTGACAACGACGAGACCGACCCACACGAACGCAAATCCGACAACTCGAGAGACTGGCAGTGCCTCGTCGTAGACGAGCCACCCGAGCAAGAAGTTGATCGTGGGGACCATGTACTGCATCGGGCCGAGCACGGTGAGCGGAACCCGTGGAGCAGCCCAAGCGAACAGCATCAGCGGCACCACGGTTGCGAGACCGCTGAGCGCGACGAGCACAGCGGTTCCGGTGGTTGCGCTCGAGATCACGCTGGTTGCCGAACCGGAGAGCACGATGATCACCACGATGGCGGGCCCGAGCAGGAGCAGTGACTCGGCCGACATACTTTCCAAGGGCGTGAGTGGCACCTGTTTCTTCATCCAGCCGTACAAGCTCCACGAGACCGCGATGGCGATGGAGAGCCACGGTACGCGACCGTACGAGACGGTCAGTACTGCGATTGCAGCTACGGCCATGAACACGGCAAACCGTTGCGCGGCACGGAGGTGCTCACCGAATACGGCAACCCCGATGAGGATCGTGCCGAGCGGTGCCATGAAGTAACCCAACGCCGTTTCGATGATGTGGCCATGCACAACGGCCCATACATACGACGTCCAGTTGACCGTCAGCAATGCAGCCGCGAGGGCCACCCGGCCGACCAGCCTGTGATCACTGAGCAGCGGGCGAAGGTGCGCCCAGCGTCGCGTGCAGGTGAGCAGTGCAGCCATCGCGATGCTGGCGCTGACGATTCGCCAGCCGATGAGGTCGAATGCGTTGAAGTGCTTGAGCAACTTCCAGTACAACGTGAGCAGGCCCCACAGCAGATACGCAGACGCCCCGGCGATGACCCCGCTGCGAAGGTCGTCATGGTCGGCGGGTGCAGGGGCCTTCACAGCCATACGGCTGGCTGGTCGATGTAGCTCACTGCTGTTTCCAACGGTTGTAGTAGGTGACCTTTTCGGCAGGTAGCCGTGAGCCTTGTTTGAAATCATCACCGGTGTAGAACGCCACCGGGGTGAGCGCGATCTGGCTGACGTTGTCGGGAATGCCGAGCAGTTCGGCGGCCTCGCGTTCGTACGCAAGGTGCAGCGTGGTCCACGCAGTGCCGAGGCCCCGGCTGCGGGCGGCCAGCATGAAGCTCCACACCGCTGGGATGATGCTGCCGTACGTGCCGGCGAGAAGGCCCTGGTTCCAACTCGGGTCGGGCCGGCCGATCTGGCACGGGATCACGAGCGTGGGCACTTCGTGAAGCACGTTCGCGAGGTGGTCACTCGAGGCCATGATCGCCGAAGCGTCGGATCGGCCCGTCTGTTGCACCATCTCGCGTTGCGACGCGATGTACGGCTCGTACGCCTTTCGGTACAGTTCGGCCAGACCGAGTTTGAGGTCGGGGTCGTCGATCACCAGCCACCGCCACATCTGCACGTTGCCGCCTGCTGGCGCCTGTGTGGCGATGCGGATGCAATCGAGAATCAGGTCGCGCGGTACCTCGCGTGTGAGATCGAGTCGTTTCCGGACGGCACGTGTGGTGGTCAGCAGGTGATCGGTCTGGCCGAGATCGAAAGAAGTCCCCATGCCCATCACGGTACGGCGCGGCGGTCGCTTCCGTGTTGGTCGGGCGCGGTGCGCTCGGTCTAGCGTGAGTTGTACCGGTGATCCGGCCGCGACCAGAAGGAGGATCGGTGCACAATCCAGCCGACATGCCCGAACTGCTGGCGAGGTTCCTCGCAATGCAGCAGCCGTCCTGGCGAAACGTCAAGGTCAGTTCCTACGAGGTGATGACCGGCGGATACAGCCGGCTGCTCGCGAAGGCGGTCGTGGCCCACGACGACGGTGAACATATCCTGGTGCTGCGCGGCGACCCGCCGGTCGACAAGATTCTGATCCACACCGATCGGCGACAGGAGTGGGAACTGATCCAGGTGTTGAACCTGCACGGCATCCGCACGCCGTCTGGCCGTTACTTCGACGAAACCGGTGAGCATCTCGGCACGCGGGCGCTGATCATCGACTTCAGCGCCTCGCAGTCATTCCTGCCCTACGCCCAAGGGGGTGGATCGCTCGAGGGTCTGAACGAGCGTCTTGCCGACGCGCTCGCCAGCTTTCATGCCATCCCGATCGATGCGCTGCCCGAGCAGATCGAACGCCCGGAGAGTTGGGATGCGTACCTCACCAATCGCATTGACGAGTGGCGGCGCACCGCCGATGCGCATGTGGAAGACCTGCCGATCATGCGCTACATGGCCGGATGGCTCGACGCCCATCGTCCGGTACCGGTACCGCTCACGTTGATGCACGGCGACTTCCAGGGTGCCAACTTGATGCTCGCCGATGACGGTCATTTCGAGATGCTCGATTGGGAGCTCGCGTCGATCGGCGATCCGCGTGAGGACATGGGGTACTTCAAAGCCGTCGCCATGATCGCGCCGCCCGACCTGTTGGACGATGCCGGCTGTGAGGCGTTCTGTGCCCGTTACCGCGAACTCTCGGGGTTCAGCGAACTGCAGGTGAACCCGGTCGTGGTTGCCTACTTCTTGATCCTCGGGGTGGTGGGTACGGTGCGCCGACTGCTCGAAGGTGGTGCTGACTATGCCCGAGGTACCAACATGTTGATGGCCTCGGTATTCACGATGAACTCGGTGCAGTTCGGTCAGAGCATCTGGCTGCCTACGTCCGAAGCGCTCGGACCGATCCTCGATTCCATTGCCGCAGCCGCAGCCGCTGCGGCTCTTGCCGAAGGGAAGTCTTGCTGATGCTGACTCGTCCAACCACAGAGCAGTTGCTGGTTGGTATTGCCGCCGACCTGCGCAACCTGGTGCTCGCCGAGGTGTCGAGCGAACCGGTCAAGGTGTTGCTCGGCCAGATCGACCAGATCCTACGCGGACTGGCCGAGCGCGCATCCCACGAGATCGCGTGGATGCATGAGGAGGCCGACACGATTTCCGCGGTGACCGGCACCGAGGTCGGGTGGCCGGCCTCGCTCCACCTGGAGGATGTGATCACGTGGTATGGCGAGGTGTCTCGCGTTCTGTCCACAGCGATCGACGCCGCATTTGCCGATGGTGACACAGTCCGCGTTGCCGAGTTGAAGCGGTTGCTCGACACACGGTCGGCCAACGAGATGAAGATCGTCGGCACCCTCGATCTTGTCGGGCGCGGCTAGCGGTACCTCACAGCCGATGGTAGTGGGTCGCCACGATGGCTACGCTCGACTCATGAAATGCGTCGGCCTCGCGTTGATCGGCGCCGGGCTGTTGGTCGGGGCCGCCGCCTGCAGTTCCGACAAGAAGTCCGCGGCCGACACAGCCGTCAGTGCCCCAGCGATCGTTGCAACACAGGCGGCCACGCTGGCCCCGTCTGTCGTCACGCCAGCGCTGGCGACGTTGCCCCCTGTGACGCTTGCGCCGCTGACGCAGCCACCGGTGACACTGGCAACGATCACTACCCCACCCGTCACGACCCCGCCTGTCACGGTCGTACCGACTGCACCGCCGACCTTGCCCGAAACATCGGCGATCGTCGGCACCACGTCGCCGCCCGCTGATGTCCAGACTTCCACCGCCAGTGCCGGGCCGCCGTGTGATCTGGCGGTCATCGTCGCCCAGACCGAGACCGGCTTCGACGGCATCACTCCTGTCGAACTGCATTGTGCCGCAGACTGGGCCGCTTGGTCCGGTGCCGCCTTCGACCCGACTGGCAGCGACGGGTTCTTCGCCGTGGCGCAGTGGGACGGCGCTGCGTGGCAACTCCGCAACCTCGGTACCTCGGGCGTGTGCACCGACGCCGAGGTTCCGGTCGACCTGTGGCCTGCGCTCCGCTGCTTCGAATGAGCGCAGCGACCCGTACCGGCGCCCGTACCCGCACCCGCACTCGGGGCTGAGCTTTGGCGTTGGGTTGTTGTCAATGACAGCCCAACGCCAAAGGTCGGACGATTCCGTCGGCGTAACAAGTATTGACCAGTTAGTTTTTTCTGCACGGTGGCATCCGGAGACCAGCTCCCGTGGTCGGATGTGATAGCAAAGGAACTCGCCGGGCAGGGGATGTCCGAACCACGCGGCCTCCGGGCTGCCTGGTCACACTGGCTCGAAAGTGCGAAGGGAGGTCGCTGACATGGCACTCATGGAAACATTCGGAATGTCGGTCACGTTCGGCGGTCTGAAGGCCGTCAACGAAGTCGATTTCAAAGTAGAACAAGGTCAGCTGGTCGGTCTCATCGGTCCCAATGGCGCCGGCAAGACGACGTTCATCGACGGCATCACCGGGTTCGTGCCCACCACAGGACGGATCATGTTCGACGGCTCCGAGATCGGGCACCTTCCCGTGCATCGCCGGGCGGCGAAGGGGCTGGCCCGCACCTGGCAATCGCTCGAACTGTTCGACGACCTGAGTATTCGAGAGAACCTGCAGGTGGCTGCCGAGAAGCAGACCGTTGGCAGCTTCTTCGCCGATCTGGTGGCACCTCGCCGCATCCGAGACAGCTCAGCGGTCGATTTCGCACTCGACGTTTTGGGCATCGCCGAACTTGCCGATCGGAAACCGAACGAGATCAGCCAAGGCCAGCGAAAGTTGGTGAGTGCCGCACGGGCGTTAGCCGGTCGGCCGAAGCTGGTATGCATGGATGAGCCCGCCGCCGGGCTCGATACGGCCGAAAGCCTGGAACTCGGCGGCAGACTCCGCTCGATCATCGACGCTGGCATGACAATTTTTCTGGTCGATCACGACATGGGCCTGGTCCTCAACGTCTGCGACTACATCTATGTGATCGAGTTCGGACAAAAGATCGCTGAGGGAACCCCGGCCCAGGTGAAACGCGACCCGCGTGTCATCGAGGCGTATCTCGGCTCGTCGGCCAACGATCACCGGGGCGAGTGATGTCGCTGCTCGAGATCTCCGAGATGTCCACCGGGTACAACGGAGTGGCAGTCGTACGCGACCTCAACTTGCGCGTGGAGGAAGGCGAAATCGTCGCACTCCTCGGACCCAACGGGGCCGGGAAGACCACCACGCTGCTCACGACGTCGGGGCTGAATCCGGTCATGAAGGGTGACATCAAGGTGCTCGGAAAGTCCGTCAAGGGACGCCGCTCGCACCTCATTGCTCGCGATGGCTTGTCGCATGTGCCCGAGGATCGCAGCCTGTTCTTCCAGTTGACGGTCAAGGAGAACTTGAAGCTCGGCGCGGCTCGGGGTTCGGTCAATCTCAGCCAAGCGCTCGGCTACTTCCCGGCGCTCGAGAACCTACTCGACCGTAAAGCTGGCCTGCTTAGTGGTGGCGAACAGCAGATGCTGGCGATGGCGCGGGCGCTCACGGTGAAACCCAAGTTGCTCATGGTCGATGAGATGAGCCTGGGTCTTGCCCCCATCATCGTCGAGCGACTCTTGCCCGTGTTGCGGCGCATTGCCAGCGAGACCGGTGCAGGTGTGTTGCTCGTCGAGCAACACGTTCATCTCGCGCTCGAGGTAGCCGACCGGGCCTACGTCATGAGTCACGGATCGCTTGCGATGGAGGGCGACGCCAAGCACCTGGCCGCGAACCGCCATCTCCTCGAGTCGAGCTATCTCGGAGGCGGCGAACTGGAGGAAGCGTGAGCGCAACCGGACGGAGGGGCCTGCAATGACCGTCCGCGTCGCGCAGTGGGGTACCGGCAACGTCGGACGATACGCGCTCGACGCGGTGTTGGCTTCCCCCGAATTCGAACTGGTTGCATGCTTCGTCACGAGTGACGTCAAGGTCGGGCGTGATGTCGGTGATCTGCTCGGGCGTGAGCCGATTGGGATGCTCGCCGTCGGCAGCATGTCCGAGGTGGTGGCTGCTCGTCCTGACTGTGTGTTGCACATGCCTTTGCCGTCTGCCCAGGTGGGCGATGACCCGGATCACGACACCCAGGTGATCTGCCAGCTGCTGGCCGCCGGCATCGACGTCATCACCACGGTCGGCTATCTGTACCCAAAGGCGTACGGTTCTGCGGTGTTCGATCGACTCCAAGCGGCATGCTCGGTCGGAGGCGCCTCGCTCCATGGTACGGGGGCCAATCCGGGGTTCATGAGCGAACTGGTGCCACTCGTTCTGTCTGGCCTGTGCCGTCAGATCTCGAGTGTCTTCGTCGGAGAGTCGAGCGAGTTTTCGCGGTATCCCTCGAAAGAGGTGATCTTCGCGATGATGGGATTCGGTCAAACTCCCGACCTGTTCGAGGCGCACAGTGAGCGCTACCACCGCTGGTTGACGGGGCTGTTCAGCGAGAGCGTGATGATGGTGGCCGATGGGCTCGGCGTCGGGCTCGATTCCATCGACGTCGGCCAAGAGTCGATGCTCACCAGTGACGAGTTGGTCATCGCCGCCGGTGTGCTGCCGGCTGGCACGGTTGCCGCACAGCGTTGGCATTGGCATGGCATGTCCGGTGGCTCCGCGGTGGTGCAACTAGAGGCGATCTACAAAGCCCACCCCAGGGTCGCGCCCGAATGGTCCAGCCCTGCATGGGTGTGCCGCATTGATGGGCAACCGAAGGTCAACATCGAACTCGATCGATGGCTGTCGAACGGTCTACTGGCTACCGCCATGCACGCGGTGCATGCCATCGGTCCCGTCCACGCTGCCGCCCCCGGTGTGCGGACGTTCCTCGATCTACCGTTGGTGGTCGGTCGGGGAACTGTGACGCCACGCTGAGCAACGACGCCACGCTGAGAAACGACGCCACGCTGAGCAACGACGCCACGCTGAGCAACGACGCCACGCTGAGAAACGACACCACGCTGAGAAAAATGGGCACTTGTGATGTATTCGTGGGTAAGTTAGGTGGCTGATCGGCCGGGTAGTGGTGGGCAGAGTCCGCCGAGGTCTGGCAACCGTAGAGCTGACGTTTGTAAGACGCCACGTTGGTTGAGGATGGGCGGGCTTGTTGGCGACGCGGTCGTGGGTGCGGGTGTGCTTGGGGTAGCGGGTGCCGGCACCGGGGCGGCCCCGGTTCTCCTGGCGGACTGTCGCCCGGGTCGTTTGTTCGACGTGGAAGCTGATCCAGTGTGCGCCGCCGGAGTGGTCGAACGCTGTTGTGGCGGCGGTCTCGACAGCGACGGTGGTGCGGAGCCGGGTGCGGGGTGAGGCGAGGCGGATGTTCAGTTCGCTACGGCTGCCTGTGTGGCGGTGGGCTTGGGTCCAGTCCGGGTTGTTGTGCCAGATCCAGTCGCGGAACTCTGCGTCTTGTTTGCGGGTGCGGGGCAGGATCGTGACGAACCGGCTGCCGTTGCCGGCGGTGTGGTCCATCGCTGCCCGGTTGGCGAGCTTGCAGTCAGCGATATAGAGGAAGTCGGCCCTGCCGACAAGCGCGACAAGCTCGTCCCAGGTTGGGATGTGGGTGACGTCGTCGGAGGTGTTGCCGTCTTCGACCCGGAACGCGATCGGGACCGCACCATCAGCGGAGATCGTCAGCACGCACAGCAATTGTTTGACCTGTTGACCGAACTACGGGAAGAATCCTCCCAGCTCAGGGGTGTGACTGCCGATTGGCGGCTTGCGGTGATCACCGCAGTCGCTTTGCCGCCGCGGACCGTCCCGGTCGCCTGGTGGTAGCCGCCGGAGAAGGTGACTGTTGTCGAGTCGTTGTGCATCTGGGTCAGGTCGATGTCGAACTCGCGTACCGCGCCGAGCACGACCTCGGTGATCACGCTCGCCCGGTCGGCGTCGAACAGACGGTCAAGCATCCGACCCACCCGGTCATCGTTGAGCGCGTCGACATCGCCCGGTGTGAGGCCGAGCAGACCAGGCCGGTAGGGGGGCCGCCAACTCGGCGAGCGCGCAGAGCGGCTGATGGGAGACCATCAGATACCGCCGGCGAAATCCTGCTCTGTCATGCCACCGCACACCAGCCATAACCTGGCACCCATCCACACCAGCAATAGTGGGGGGCCGAAA
>JANYDH010000093.1 GCA_025359865.1 Actinomycetes bacterium
GCGACATCTCACGACCAAAGCTGCTGGGTGCGGGTGCAAGCTGCTGGGTGCGGGTGCAAGCTGGTGGGTGCGGGTGGCGGGTGCTGGGGTCAGGCCGAGGAGCTGGTCGTGGTACGCGAGGAGCGACCGGCGACGAGGTACCAGACCGCCGCGCTCGCCAGCCACGTACCGTTGATGGCGACGGCGCTCCAGCGGTGTTTGATGACCCACCCGACCACGATGCACGCCACCGCGGCTTCGTGGATCACGAACCATCGCAACCGCCGTTGGCGAACGATTGGGATCCATCGTGCGATGCACAACAGTGATACGGGATAGCCGATCACAAACAGGAGCACGACAAACATGGTCAGACGCTACTGAGTAGCTACATCAGCGTTGTGACCAACGGGACGCGGCTCGTGGGTGATCAGCGCGGGCAAGGAAACCTCGAGCAGTTCGAGGTTGGACGATGCCTCAGTCCATCGGTGGACTGCGCCAGCGGGGATGACGACCGCGTCGCCTTCGGCGAGATCGACTCGCTGCTCGCCATCGGCGTGGAGACTGGCCGTGCCTTGGCGGACGAGCAGGAACAGGAACTCCCCGCTGTGAGCCCCAGGCGCCGACTCGGTAGTAGGGGCTGAGCCGTTGTGCACAGGGCGCATGACGCGAACCCCGGCCAGACCGTCGGTGGCATCGGAGATCCCGAGGTCGCGGTACTCGAAACCGTCGATGCGTGCCGCGTGCCAAGCTGCCTCAGCCGCGACGTGGCGCACGAAGCGCTGGCCGCCGAAGTCTCTCAAGGGATCTAGGCGGCCGGTGGGAAGTGAGGTCGCGGGGTCGGCGTAGGTGTCGTGAACCGCCGGACAACCCACCTCGATCACCTCCAACCCGGGAGAGCACTCGAGTACCCGGTGGCGGATCTCGGGCGGTTGGAGCACGCAGTCGCCAGCGTGAAGGATGAACGGCTCGCCCTGATCTTCGTAGACCAATTTGACCCAACCGCGATGGCAGAAGATCATCTGGAACCTGACCTTGTGGAAGTGCACGTAATCGGGTACCGGGCCGCCGTCTTCGATGCGGATATGCGATGCGATGAACCGTCCGCCTTGTCGGCCGGGAATCAGATCGCGGTAACCCATACCAGCACGTCCAAGGTTGAACGATGGAGTGCCGCCGGCGCGGCTCACCACGAACGATTGCTGGATTGGAGGAATATCGAGCGGCGGATCTGATGGAAGCAGGATGATCGTCGACCCGTTCGGGGCAACCATCTGCGTGGCCCCGGCGGCCACGGTCGATGGGGCGCTGCACAGGATGTGCAGCGTTGGTGGCGTGAACATGGTGTCGGGCCGAACGCGTTGCAGTCGTAACTGAACTCCGAGACCGTCGATGACGACCATGGCCGGGTCGTCGGCAGGCGAGATCATCCTGACCCGGAAACCCAATCGATCGGTGAAAAACGCGAGAGTCTCGGCGATGTCGATGCACGGCACCACGACCTGTGCCGACTCGAGCAGGGAGAGGCTCCCAGTCGGCGGAAGAGGTTCAACCAGATCGTCCATGCAGCATCGAAGCTATCGGTTACCGTCACACGCGCTGCGGTGCGCGTGATCGGTCACTCGACGTTCAATGGTCGCAACATCAGCTCGGGCTCATCGTTGAGCAGGCGCTGCAAGCGGTACTTGTTTTCGAACAGTGCAACCGTAGCGCCATCGCCACGGGTGAGAATGCGGATGCCGCCGATGGCTCGCAGGCGTTCGGCGCTCTTTGCGTCGGTGGCCCGGATGGCCTGGTACGGCGAACCGGTGAGTTCCACCGGCGCGTTGAACTCGCTCTCAAGCCGGTGGGCGAACACCTCGAATTGCAACTGACCGACGGCAGCGAGCACGAGCGACGCATCACCCATATCGGGATCGCGTAGCACTTGCACCACACCCTCTTCCTCCAGCACCTCGAGCCCACGACGGAACTGCTTGACCCGACTGGTGTCGGCCGGTCGCGCGCTGGTGAACAGTTCGGGCGCGAACGACGGCAGGCCGGGGAACCGTACCGGATCGCCCTCGAAAAGCGTGTCGCCGATGCGGAGGTCGGTCGCATTGACGAGCCCGACCACGTCGCCCGGAAACGCGTCGTCGACCGTGGATCGTTCTGCACCGAATACCGACGACGCGTACTTGGTGGCGAAGGGCCGCCCGGTGCGGGCGATGGTGAGTGACATGCCACGCTCGAAGTGGCCACTGCAAATTCGAGCGAATGCAAGTCGGTCTCGATGCGACTTGTCCATGTTTGCTTGGACCTTGAAAACGAACGCGCTACAACCCGAGTCGAGCGCTCGCGGGACATCGTCTACATCCGGCCTCGGTGGCGGTGCCGGAACGAGCTCGAGCACCGCATCGAGGAGGTGCCGAACACCGAAGTCGGTGAGCGCCGAACCGGCGTACACCGGAGTCGACTCGCCAGCGAGGAACGATGGAATGTCGACGTTGGCACCAACCGCATCGAGTAGCTCGCATGCGTCGAGCGATCTGCGCCAGACGCCACCGCCATCGGCCACATCATCGAGTGCGAGGAGCTCCTCGGGGGCCATCGTAGCTCCGCGAGCGGTGCGGGTGAATCGGCTGAACATGTTGCTACGGCGGTCGACAACGCCGCCGAATTCGTCACCATCGCCCACCGGCCAGGTGGCCGGTGTCGGACGAAGGCCGATCTGGGTCTCGATCTCGTCGAGAAGTTCGAGCGGATCGCGACTCGGCCGATCGAACTTGTTGAGGAAGGTGAGTACCGGCAGTCGCCGGTTGCGGCAGACCTCGAACAGCTTCAGCGTCTGCGGTTCGATTCCCTTGGCCGCATCGAGCACCATCACCACGGCATCGACCGCCGCCAGAACGCGGTAGGTGTCCTCACTGAAGTCTCGGTGGCCCGGGGTGTCGAGCAGGTTGATGACGTGGTCCCGATAGGTGAACTGCATCGCTGCCGACGTGATCGAGATGCCACGCTTCTGCTCGAGTTCCATCCAGTCGCTGGTGGCGCTTCGGCCTCCAGCCTTGGCCTTGACCGACCCGGCCGATACCAATGCTCCGGCATTGAGCAAGAACTTTTCTGTGAGCGTGGTCTTGCCCGCGTCGGGGTGGCTGATGATCGCGAACGTGCGACGCCGCGCCGATTCCTCGAGAAGGTCAAGAGATTTCACTGTCGATCAGCCTATGAGCGCCGATCGACTTACCCCGCCCGAGAACTCCGTCAGCGAGGTCGGGCGTGGGTGTCGCGGCTTGGTACGCACTACGGTCATCGTATGCAGATCGGCCTGGTCATCTTCCCCACCGACAAGGGCATTCAACCCGTTGAGCTTGCGCGCGAAGCCGAAGCCAGGGGCTTCGCGTCACTGTGGTTTCCGGAGCATTCGCACATTCCAAGTTCGCGGCGTACGCCGTGGGCCGGACGAGAAGGTGCGCCGCCGTTGCCGGAGGAGTACTGGCATACCCACGACCAATTTCTTGCGCTGGCAGCTGCCGCAGCAGTGACCACGAGCATCAGGCTGTGTACCGGCATCACGCTCGTCGCTCAACGCGACCCGCTGTGGTTGGCCAAGGAAGTTGCCACGCTCGACCATCTGTCGAACGGACGGGTGTCGTTGGGTGTCGGCTACGGGTGGAACATCGAAGAGATGGAGCATCACGGCGTCGATGTCACCCGGCGGCGCAAGATCGTCAGAGAAAAGATCCTTGCGTGTAAGGAACTGTGGACCAAGGATGAAGCCAGCTTCGCTGGCGAGTTCGTGAACTTCGACGCCTCGTGGTCGTGGCCGAAACCCATTCAGAAGCCGCACCCCCCGATCATCGTCGGAGCTTCGCCAACCGAACTGCACTTCCGCCACATCACCGAGTACGGCGACGCCTGGATGCCGATCGAGGGTCGGTACGAGATCAGCGTTGCGTGGGGAAGCCTCACCGCGTATGCGGCCGAACACGGTCGCGATCCGGCAACGCTGCAGCTTGGTGTGTTCGCGCCGAAACCGACCGTGGAACGACTCGTCGAGTTGCGCGACATCGGCGTCAGTTTTGTGGCGCTCAGCCTGCCGGCGCTCGACCGCGACGCGGCGATGGCCGCGCTCGACCGGTACGCCCTATTGCTCGGCGAGTTTCACGGCGCTCAGTGATGCGGATCGACGAAGCCCCCGAAGTCCTTGACGTGGACAGCCGAGTGCTCGTCGATCTCAGCCCTGCGCCAATGCTGATGTACGACATGGACAGCTTCCAGATCATTCATGCCAACCAGGTGGCTGCTGAACTCTATGGTTGGCCGCTCGATGAGCTACGGACGCTGTCGGTACTCGACCTCCGGTTCGCGGAGGAAGCTGAGTTGCTGCGCAACATGATCGACTCCTACTTTGCTCTGGATCCAGGCGATCGTCCGGCTGCATTTGCGACGGGACGCTGGAGGCATCGGCACCGGAACGGATACGAGATGTTCGTCGAGGTCGCAGCGCGACCGGTGGCCATCCAGGGTCGGCTGGTGTGCCTGTCGATGATCTTCGACGTCACCGCTCGGGCCGAGGCGCTTCGACAACTCCTCGAGCTCGCAGAACACACGCATGCCAGCGTGGCGGAGCGTCTCCATGACGGCCCCGTGCAAGTACTCACTGCAGCATCGCTTCGGGTCGGTCTGTTGCGCCGCGGCGCCGAAGAGGCCGAGGAACCGCGGCTCGCCGAGGTCGAGCGACTGATCTTGCACGCGCTGAAGGATCTTCGCCGCGAGATGGACGACCACCGAGCGCCTTTGGAGATGTCTTGCGACCTAGTCGGTTCGTTGCAATCGCTCATCGATCGACACGCGCAGCACGTGCGTCTCCTGGTTGCAGCGGTCGGAGTGGAGCCTCCGCCGGCGGTCTCGTCGCTGCTGTACCGAGTGGTGCAGAGTCTGTTGGGCGATGATGTGATCGATGTCGGCCAGCACGAGGCCGGGCATCGTCAACAGCTTCGGCTGGTGGTGTCGCTGCGATCTGCCGCCATCACTATTCCGATTCGTGAAGGTGCATTGGTGCCGGAGGGCGTGACAGCAATGGTGGCGGCGATGAACGGTCGGATCGAGGCAGACGCAGACGCCAAAGCAGAGACAGACGTAGCGGCAGAGGCAGCGGTACACGGTGAGCCTGCTTGCGTGACTATTGTGGTTCCTTTCACGGCTGACGATAGTGCCAGCCGTAGCGAGTCGGGTGGGGCGCAATGAACTCAATCAACCTGGTCATTGTCGAAGATCATGCGATGGTCGCGTCTGCGATCGGGGCCACTATCGAGGCCGAAGACGGGTTTCGTGTGCTGGCTACGTTGAACAGTGGCGAGCAGTTGCGAGCAGTACTCGGTCAGCTGACCGATCGGGTCGACATCGTGCTGCTCGATTTGCGGCTGGCCGATGGCGTCGATTCGATGGAGTTGGTACCGACCGTGCGCGAATTGTGCCTGTCAGCGAGGGTCGTGGTGCTGAGTGCCTGGAGCGATGACCGTTCGATCGCCCGGGTGATCGAGGCAGGGTGCGATGGCTATCTGCTGAAGGACCAGGAAGTTGGCGAACTGATGCTTGGTTTGCGATCGGCCGCGGCAGGTCAACCTGCGTTCGCTCCGGCTGTCTTGCGTCGCGTCGTAGGGCTACTCAACCCGAGCCGCTCGAGTCAGGTTCGGCTGTCACCGCGTGAGCTCGACGTACTGCAGCGACTCGGCGACGGCGAGTCCACAGCCGATATTGCGGCGGCCCTCTTCGTCAGCGTCAACACCATTCGCAACCACGTTCAAAGCATCATGCAGAAGTTGGATGCGCATTCCCGTCTCGAGGCTGTAGCGCATGCCGTGCGCACCGGGCTGATCACGGTACGTTGACCGGCGCAGGTTCTGAGCGGCACTACTCGTCGATATTCTGATCGCCATGGCTATACACCGTGAGCGTCATCTGGGCCATCGCATCGGCTGGTTGCGGGCCATGGTCCTCGGAGCGAACGACGGCATCATCTCCACCGCGTGTCTACTGCTCGGCGTCGCAGCTGCTGACGCCACCCGGTCGGCGTTGTTGACCGCCGGTATGGCTGGATTGGTTGCTGGGTCGGCTGCGATGGCGCTCGGTGAATTCGTGTCGGTGTCGTCGCAACGCGACTCCGAACGAAGCGACATCGCAAAGGAGCGATGGGAGCTGACGAACGTGCCCGAGCGCGAACTCGAAGAGTTGGCCGATATCTACCGGGGCAAGGGGTTGAGCAACGACTTGGCGCACACGGTGGCCGTCGAACTCACTGCTCATGACGCGCTTGCCACCCACCTGCGCGATGAGCTCGGTCTCACCGCGGACGATTTGGCAAACCCGCTCCAGGCGGCATTGAGCTCGTCGCTGGCGTTCGCTTCAGGCGCAGCGATTCCCCTCGCTGCTGCAGCGCTGTCTTCGACGTCATCGCGTATTGCTGTCACAGTCGCGGTCGTACTGGTGGCGCTCGTGGGCCTTGGATGGGCGGGGGCGAGCGTTGGCGGCGCAGCACCCGGCAAGCCGATCGGCCGGATCGTGGTGGGCGGGTTGCTGGCCATGGCGTTCACGATCGTCGTCGGCCGATTGTTCGGTGCTGCGGTGTCCTGATCCGCCGTACATTGATCCGCCGTACATTGATCGTACGGTGTTACAGTTTGATGTCGCTTTCGACGTTCGGTACCATCCATGGAGGAGAGCAGGGTCATGCAGACACCGCACAAGGCTCGAGCAACACCGGTACTGGTCGCAGTCATCGGGCTGGTCTCGATGTTGCTGTCGGCATGCAACCCGGAAGCTGAGAACGCCAACCTTGCGGCCATCAACCAGCGTCGCGCGAACGTCTCGGTGCCTGCGCTCACACGCTCGGATGAACTCGACGCAAAGGCCCGTGCTCAAGCCGATCGGATGGCGAGGGCCGCCAGGATCGTCCATTCGAAGAACCTCACCAGCGGTGTGAGCCCAGGCTGGACCCTCATTGGCGAAAATGTCGCCTCTGCCGACTCGATCGAAAACGCCGAGTCCGCTCTTGAAGCGTCGCAACCGCACCTCGCCAACCTGACAAACCCGGTGTTCAGCGAGGTTGGGCTTGGCGTAACGGTGAGCAACGGTGTGTTCTACGTCGTGCAAATCTTCGTCAGTCGCTGACCTGCACCCTGCACCGTGCACCGTGCACCCTGCACCCGGGCACTGGTTACGGCACACGCTTTGCCCGGCTGGGGGCCACCCGTGGAAGTTCGCTGGCAGTCTTCGGATAGTTGGGTGGCCATGGAGCGTCAGGCAAACCCGCAGCGGTGTCACGCTGTGCCATCTGCAGCAACGGTTCGAGCGATTGCGGATGGTCGTCCATATCGGCCCAAGGATCACCACGGTCGGCGAGGCGCTGTGGAACCGTCGCAATGGTGAGTTGGTCGGGATCGATCGTTGGTAGGTCGGCCCACTCGAACCCGCACGACACCGGGGCGTGGTCGCGAGCGCGAACCGACCAGGGGGCGAACACGGTCTTGTGCGGGGCGTTCTGGTTGAAGTCGATGAAGATCCGAGCACCGCGCTGCTCTTTCCACCATGCGTCGGTCACGAGCGAGGGATGGCGGCGGGACAACTCACGCGCCGTTGCGACAGCCGCCGAGCGCACCGCGAAGCTGTCCCACTGCGAGCGCAAACGGACATAGACGTGCAGCCCACGGTTGCCGGTGGTTTTGATGTACGAGCGAATTCCCACCTCGTCGAAGAGTTCCTTGGTGACGGCGGCAGCTTCTTGCGCCATTGCGAAGGTGGTCCCCGGCCCGGGGTCGAGGTCAATTCGCAACTCGTCGCAAGACAATGAGCCGCTCGCTCGGATGGGCCACGAATGGAACCCGAGGCAACCAAGGTTGACTGCCCACACCAGGTGGGCGAGGTCTGCGATCACAAGCGCACGCGACTTCGTGCCGTTGACGGTGCTGACGACCATGGTGGACAGCCACGGTGGGGCAGAGTCGGGAACCCGCTTCTGGAAGAACGATGACCCGGAGGCTCCATTCGGGAACCGCTGCATGAGCACGGGGCGATCGCGCATCGCCCGCATCACGGCGTCGCCGATGGACAGGTAGAACCGCACCAGATCGAGCTTCGTGTCGCCGCGGAGCGGGAAGAACACCTTGTCAGGGTTCGAGATCACCACCTCGCGGCCCGTGATCTCAAGCACGACATTGCCGGCATCGGATTCGGCCACGAGTCTCACCGTAGCTGACGACCGATCAGCGGCGTGCCCACGCGTAGCTGTTCGAGTGGTCGACGCCCACTACGGTCGTACTGTGGATCTGGTCGAGGTGACAGCACCGATGCAAGGCACCGTCGTGATGGTGAATGCGAGCGTGGGGCAACAGGTGCGAGAAGGCCAGCAACTCCTACTGATCGAGTCGATGAAAATGCACCATGCGATCGACGCCGTGGTTGCTGGTTCGGTGTTGCAGATCTTGGTAGCAGAGGGCCAAACGGTGATGGTGGGCGATGTGCTCATCGCGTTGGGCCCAGTGTCGGCTGGCCATGCTGAGCGGATCGCGTCCGGCGTCCTCGCAGGCGTCGCCGCGGTTCCCGCAGTTGTCGTCATCGATCCGGCCTTCGTCCGCCCCGACCTCGCCGAGAGTCTCGAGCGGCACGTGGTGGGCCTTGACATATCCCGCCCCGAGGCCGTCGCTCGCCGTCGGGCGGTCGATCGGCGCACGGCCAGAGAGAACGTTGCGGATCTCGTCGACGAAGGGTCGTTCGTGGAGTACGGCCCAGTGGTCATTGCCGCCCAGCGGCGGCGGCGTCCACTCGACGAACTCATCGCGCGTACGCCCGCCGACGGCATGATCGGAGGCATCGGCCGCATCAACGGCCACCTGTTCACGGGCCGCGCCGCTCGGGCAGTGGCCGTGTCCTACGACTACACCGTTCTTGCCGGGACCCAGGGGCTGCAGAATCACCGCAAGAAGGACCGGCTGTTCGAAGTTGCCGAGCAGCTTCGCCTGCCCGTGGTGTTCTTCACCGAAGGTGGAGGCGGGCGGCCCGGCGACACCGACGGCGTAGGCGTCAGCGGGCTCGACTGTCTCGCGTTCCTCCTGTTCGCCAGGCTCAGTGGGCTGGTCCCGCTCGTAGGCATCAACGCCGGGTACTGCTTTGCCGGGAATGCGGCGATGCTCGGTTGTTGCGATGTGGTCATTGCTACCGCTGACTCGAACATCGGCATGGGTGGCCCGGCGATGATCGAAGGCGGCGGTTTAGGAGTGTTCCAACCGGGTGAGATCGGCCCGATCGATGTGCAACGCCACAACGGCGTGGTCGACATCGTGGTCGACGACGAAGCCGCGGCCGTTGCCGCTGCCAAGAAGTATCTGTCGTATTTCCAAGGCAGTTTCGAAGCATGGGATGTGCCCGACCAACGACTACTTCGTCACGTGATCCCCGAAGACCGCAAGCGCGCCTACGACGTACGCAATGCCATTGATGGGCTGTTCGACAGCGGCTCGGTGCTCGAACTGCGCCGCGGGTTCGGCCTGGGCATGATCACCGTGCTCGCCCGGATCGAAGGCCGGCCGATCGGTGTGGTGGCCAACAACCCGAATCACCTCGCCGGAGCAATCGACAGCGATGGTGCCGACAAGGCGGCGCGGTTCATGCAACTCTGCGACGCGTTCGACCTGCCGATCATCACACTCGTCGACACGCCCGGCATGATGGTTGGGCCCGAGATCGAGCAGACCGCGCTGGTGCGGCACTGCACCCGGCTGTTCGTTACCGGTGCCAACGTGAGTGTGCCGCTGGTGAGCATCGTGCTCCGCAAGAGCTACGGGCTCGGTGCCCAAGCGATGATGGGCGGCAGCACGAAGGCCCCCCTTGCGTGCGTGGCCTGGCCGACCGGCGAGTTCGGCGGGATGGGTCTCGAAGGCGCTGTACGACTTGGCTACCGCAACGAACTTGCCGCTGTGACCGACCCCGCCGAACGTGAGGTGGTGTTCCAGCAGATGGTCGACCGGATGTACGCACACGGGAAGGCGCTGAATGCAGCGTCACATTTCGAGATCGACGATGTCATCGACCCGGCCGACTCGCGACGGTGGATCACTGCCGTGCTCGACTCGGCACCCGAACCAGCGCCGCGTACCGGGAAGAAGCGCCCGAACATCGATACCTGGTAGCCACCCAACCTGTGCCGGTCGGCATCGGTGTGATCAACCCATTCGAGGAGAAGTACACCCATGCGTATTGATGAGATCGAGCTACGTGTAGTCCGGTTGCCGTATCGCACGCCGTTCAAGACGTCGTTCGCCAACGAGACGAAGAAGATCGCGGTCCTGGTCACAGTTCGTAGCGAGGGCGTCGAGGGCTATGGCGAAGGGGTGATGGACCCGCTGCCGATGTATCGCGAGGAAACCATCGCCGGCGCGACCGGTCTGATGCGCGGGGCCCTGTGCCCCGACCTGTTCGCATATGGCTGCGAACACCCCGGCGAGTTGTACGACCGGTGGGCGCACTGGAGGGGCAATCCGATGGCCAAGGCCTCGGTCGAACTGGCCGTATGGGATTGCTACGCACGCCAACAGGGCGTCCCTCTGCGCACCCTGCTGGGGGGCGACCGAACCGAGATCCTGGTAGGCGCCAGCCTCGGTATGAACCCCGTCGAACAGACCGTCGAATCGGTGCAACGCCATGTCGCCGAGGGCTACCGGCGCGTCAAGTTGAAGATCGAACCAGGTTGGGACCGCGAGATGATGTCAGCTGTACGAGCAGCCGAGCCGGAGATCGAGTTGTCGGTCGACGCCAACTCGGCGTACACCCTCGCCGACACGGAACTGTTGCAGAGCTTCGACGAGTACCACCTGCACTACATCGAACAGCCACTGCATTGGGACGACCTCACCGATCATGCCGCGCTGGCGGCACTGCTGCGTACGCCGATCTGCCTGGATGAGTCACTCACCTCACCCGCCCGGGTGAAGGCCGCGCTCGACCTGGGCGCGTGCTCCGTCGTCAACGTCAAGGTCGGCCGCTTCGGCGGCATCGCCGCGGTGCAGCGGGTGCACGACTTGTGTGTCACGCGCCAGGTTCCGATGTGGTGCGGTGGCATGTTGGAAACCGGGATCGGGCGTGCCCACAACATCCACATCGCTACGATGCCCGGATTCGTGTATCCCGGTGACACTGCTTCGGCCAGCCGCACCTACGCGCGTGACATCGTCGAGCAGTCGCTCGAGGCCGTGAACGGGATCATGCAGGTGCCCGCAGGGCCGGGCATCGGCGTCACCCTCGACCGCCCCTTCCTCGACACAGTCACCGAATCGGTCGAGGTGCTACGGCCATGACCGATGCCGCCCTGCGGCCGACCGAGTTTCGGCTGCTCACCTCTGCCGACGAGCTTGCTGTCCTGCCCGAATTCGAACAGCGGGTGTGGGGCGGCGATTCCGAGATGGTGTCGGTGAACGTGTTGGTGGCGACCATCAGCGAGGGTGGCGTCGCGATCGCAGCATTCGATGGCGAGACCGTGATCGGCGCGGTGTACGGGTTTCCGACCAGGGATGCCCACGTGTTGCACTCGCACTACATGGCGGTTGACCCGGCCTACCGGCGGCGTGGTTTGGCGGTCGAGTTGAAACACCGCCAGCGGGCGTGGTGCTTGGAGCAGGGCTACACCCACATGCGCTGGACGTACGACCCGTTGCAACTGGCCAACGGTCACCTCAACCTGCATGTGCTCGGCGCGGTGGGCGTGCGCTACCACCGCAACCACTATGGCTCGCTCGGCGGCATCAATGGTTCGCTACCGTCTGATCGGGTGACGGTGTTGTGGGACTTGCATGCGGCCGAGCCGCGACCGGTTCCCGAACTCTCGGTCGAGGTCCCACCATTTGCGCACGACGCTATTACGACATCATCCGGCGAGGCTCACGAAGCCCGACTCGCGGTACGGGCCGGATTGGAAGATCACCTCGGAAACGGCTGGCTGCTGGTCGACATCAACCGCGATGCTCGGCAGTACCTGCTTGCGCGAGAGCCGTCGCTCTGACCCAGTGGCTGCGACCCAGTGGCTACGACTTCACGTGTCACCTACCGGTTTCTTGCCCGCCAGAACCTCGCCGGCCAGTTGCGGGAACACCCGACCGACCTTGGTCAACAGCCAGTCGCCGTAGGTGCCGCCAATGGTCGAGAGGTCTGCATCGTCCCATCGCTCGCGTTCGTCGTGAAACGTCGGGTCGAGCGGTAGTGGTTCGATGGTCGCCGACCATGACGGGTCGAGGAAGAACGGCAGAGAGATGCGGTCGTGCGCGGTTTGGTTGCGGACGCGGTGTGGTGTGCTGCGATAGCGGCCGCGGGTGAGCCGGTCGAGCATGTCGCCGAGGTTGCAGATGATCAGATCGGGTTCGCTTGGCACGTCGATCCATTCGGTCCCGACACAGACCTGCAGGCCCGGAGTTCCGTCATGGACGAGCAGGGTCAACAGCCCGTAGTCGCTGTGTTCGGCGACCCCCCAGCGGTTGGCGTCGGCGTGCGGTTGTGGCGGGTACGTGAAGATCCGAAACAGCACGGTCGGATCTGCGGTGAGCTGTCGCCGAAACCACTCCGGATCGAGCCCGAGCCCAACGGCCATCGCAGCAAGGATCCGTTGGCCGATGTGTTCCATCACAGTCATCCAACCGGTCACCAATGGGCGCAGTTCGGGTACCTCAGCAGGCCACACATTGGGACCGTGTAGAGGCAGAGGCAGAGGCGATGACGGCAACTCGCGACCGAAGTAGTAACCCTCCTTCAGATCTGGCACGCCAGACGTGAGCTCATCGCCGAGCGGAAACCAGCCGCGCCATGCCCGACCGCCCACGGAGAGCGCAACGCGTGCCTTCGTTTCGGCGGGCAGTGCGAAAAATCGTCGTGCGGCTGTGAGCAGGTCATTGCGCCGTGCGGCATCGACCCCGTGACCAGTCACCGCGAAGAACCCCGTGGTTCGACACGCTTCGTCGATGAGTTGGGCAGCGTCCGTAGCGGTGAGGTCGACCACGCGGATCTGGGTCGTGCCTGAGGATTCGTGGGCGCCGGTCACGATCCGAGCTTACGTGGGCCGAAGAACGCGAGCAGCACGGCCTGATGCGCGAGCATAAGCAGTCGTGATCGAACGAAAACGCATTACCGACCTGCTCGTCAATGAAGAGCAGCGGTTCTTCGAACTTCACCCACGCTCAGCCGAGCGCGCTGCCCAAGCCAAACTGCACCTGCTGGGTGGGGTGCCGATGCCATGGATGTCGAGGCTCCCTGGCTCGTTCCCGTTGTTCTTCGACAGCGCCCGTGGCGCATCGTTCACTGACGTCGACGGCATTCGGTACGTCGACTTCTGCCTCGGCGACACCGGGGCAATGGCCGGTCATGCGTTGGAGCAGGTGGCCGACGCGTTGGGTCGACAGGCGCGCAACGGCATCACCACGATGATGCCGAACGATGACGCGCCGTGGGTGGCCGCAGAGTTGACGCGGCGTTTTGGATTGCCGAAGTGGCAGCTGGCGATGACTGCGACCGATGCGAACCGGTTCGTGTTGCGATTCGCCCGCCACCTCACCGGTCGGCCGAAGGTGCTGGTGATGGATTGGTGCTACCATGGCACCGTCGATGAGGCACTCGCCACGCTCGACGAAGCTGGTGAGGTGCAACCGCGAGCGGGGTCACTCGGCCCGCCCGTGCATCCATCGCTCACCACCAAAGTGGTGCAGTTCAATGACATTCCCGCGCTCGAACAGGCGCTCGCCGGGCGCGACGTGGCTGCGGTGTTGATGGAGCCGGCACTGACGAATGTCGGGATCGTCCTGCCCGACGCCGGGTATCTCGATGCCGTTCGCCGGTTGACCCGTCTCTACGGAACCATGTTGGTGATCGACGAGACACACACGATCTGCGTCGGACCTGGCGGGGCTACGCGGGCATGGGCACTCGAGCCCGACTTCTTCGTGATCGGCAAGACGATCGGTGGGGGAATGCCGGCAGCGGCGTACGGCATGACCGACGAGATCGCCGCACGACTCACCGACGATGTCGCCCACGCCAGCATCGACACGTCAGGAATCGGAGGCACCCTCACCGGCAATGCCCTGGCCACGGCTGCCGTCCGGGCGACGCTCGGATCATCGTTGCGTGATGAGGACTTCGCCTACATGATCCCGCTGGCAGAGGCGTGGGCCGACGGAGTTCGCACGGTCTACGAGGCTGCCGGCCTGGCATGGCATGTGCAGCAGCTCGGGGCGAGGGCCGAGTACTGGTTCTGTCCTCCGCCGTGCAATGGTAAACAGGCGGCCGCCGGCATCGACCCTCAACTTGATCAGTTCATGCATCTGTGGGCGCTCAACCGTGGCGTGTTGTTGACCCCGTTCCACAACATGGCGCTGTTGTCGCCCCATCACACTCAAGCTGACGTCGATCTGCATACCGCCGTCTTTGCCGATGCCGTCGCGACGCTTGCAGCGCCTGCGAGGTGAGCGCCGCAGAACTGACCATCGTTGGGGTGGCCGTCTTTTTTGCCGGCATGGTCCAGATCGTGTCGGGCTTTGGCTTCGGGCTGTTGTCGGTGCCGTTGATGACGCTTGCCATTCCCACCCGCGATGCCGTGGTGGTCAGCACACTGCTTGGATCCGGTGTGTCGCTCTGGCAAGCGTGGCATCAGCGTGCGCATCGTCAGCGCGTGTTGGTCCGGCGCCTCACGATCTCTGCCTACATCGGCATGCCGTTCGGCCTGTGGGTGTTCGTGGTCGTCGACGATCATGTGCTGCGACTCATGCTTGGCATCGCAGTGTTGATCTCGGTCGGATTGCTGGCGGCGCGGGTGAATCTGCGGCACAGTGGCCCTGCTCTCGATGTGGGTGCCGGATTCATCAGCGGAGTGCTGAACACATCGCTATCGACCAACGGCCCACCGCTCGTGTTCGTGCTGCAAGCCCGCCATCTCGAGCCGGATGAGTTTCGCGGCACGATCTCGATGGTGTTCGCGCTCAGCAACATCGCCGGCATCGGCCTGTTCATCGCGGCCAGCAAGATCCACGTCGACGGCCTGGTAGCTGCAGCGGTTGCGTTGCCGGCCCTGGGCATTGGACAATTGGCCGGATATCCGTTGCGTCGCCATGTGCACGGTGACCGGTTCCGGTGGTTGATGCTCGCGTTGCTGGTCGTTGCCGCCGCGAGCGCGATCATCTCTGCGTTCACCTGACCAGCATCACCGGTGTGTCAACCTGAGGTGATGCACGATCAGCCCCCGCACATGACCGCGAGACCCGACAACGTCGTCGTGGTGCTCCTTGATTCGTTGAATCGTCACGACCTCGGCTGTTACGGGTCAAAGGACTTTGAAACCCCGAACATCGACCGGTTCGCGTTGCGTTCCACACGGTTCACCCGGCATGTCACGGGATCGCTGCCGTGCATGCCTGCTCGTCACGACATCCTGTGCGGCTCGCTCGACTTCCTTTGGCGACCGTGGGGCTCGATCGAACTGTGGGAACAGCCGATCACGGCAAACCTGCGCGCCGCCGATGTGACGACGATGCTCGTCACCGACCACCCGCACCTGTTCGAGACGGGTGGTGAGAACTACCACACTGACTTCGGTGGATGGGACTACGTGCGCGGCCACGAAGGTGATCCGTGGAAGACGTGGCTCGATCCATCATGGATCGGTGTTCCTGCCCCGCCGGCCGAGCGCGGCGACTGGTTCCTCCGGCGCAGGTTCGGCGATGCGGTGCCGCCGATATCTCGCGCCTATGACACAACGCGTACGCACTTTCGCGAGGAGATCGACTTTCCTGGTCCGCGCACCATGAGCGCATCCGCAGCCTGGTTGGGCGAGGCGGCTCGAGTGGCAGGTGATCGGCGCTGGATGTTGTTCGTCGACGAGTTCGATCCGCACGAACCGTTCGACACGCCAGCCCCATGGACCGGTCGATATGAGGACGAACCCTGGCATGGCGACCGGTTGATCTGGCCGCCGTACGTGGTCGGCGGCATCAGCGGTGGGCATCTTTCCGTCGCGGAGGGTCGGCACATTCGCGCCAACTACGGGGCCAAGCTGACGATGATCGATCACTGGTTCGGTCGTCTGCTCGACCAACTCGATTCCACCGGTCTCTGGGAGACCACGGCGGTGATCGTGTGTACCGATCATGGGCACTACCTCGGTGACAAACGCAACACGACCGCCGGTTCGATGGTCGCATCCGGTCCGGTCGAGCGAGTCGACCTGTGGGGAAAGCCGCTCGTTCCCCAGTTCGAACCGCTCGGCCACGTTCCGTTGTTGATCCATTGGCCAGGTGTCGCCGCCGGCGGCACGTGTGATGCGCTCACCACTGCTGTCGACCTACATGCCACCCTGGCCGATGTGTTCGGTGTCACCCCGACGCATCGCACGCACGGACATTCGCTGGTGCCGCTGTTGACGGGCGAGAGCCGCCACATTCGGGACTGGGCGATCGGTGGTGTGTTCGGAAACTGGGTGCAGGTCACCGATGGCCGCCGGAAGTACGCACGTGCGCCCGAGGGCGACAACCTCCCGCTGAGCATGTGGAGCAACCGGTGGAGCACCATGCCCGTCCATGCGAAAGGCCTCGTCGAGCTACCACCACCGGATGAGCGTGCCTACCTCGACTGCATGCCGGGGACGCGCATTCCGGTCATCCGCCAGCCCTACCAGGCTGGTGATGCGCTGCCGTTCTGGGTGGGGCGCGCCCACAGTGGGCAACACCACCTGTACGACGTCGATGACGATCCCGAAGAACTCGAAAATCGAGTCGGCGAGGCGGGCGAGCAGGAGATGATCGATTTGCTGCACGAGGCGCTGCGTGCAGTGCAAGCACCAGTCGAGCACCTGACGCGACTTGGCCTCACGAAACCCTGAATATTCGACCAAAGCTCGAGGTGGGTCGAGGTGGGTCGAGGGTCAGTGGCCGAACCACTGCATCCAGTCGGCGGCTGTCTTCGGTTTGAACACGTAGTTCGTCTCTTTGATGACGGCGATCGTGCCGCTCGACGGCGCAGAATAGCGATGCCCGGGGTAGACGATCGTGTCGTCGCTCATCGCCGCCAGGGTCTGCAGGCTGTGGTACATCGCTTCCGCGTCGCTGCCTGGCAGATCGGTGCGTCCGCAGCCTTCCAAGAACAAGGTGTCGCCGCTCACCAATCGGCCATCGACGAGGAAGCACTGACTACCTGGGGTGTGGCCAGGGGTGTGGACCAGCGAGATGTCGATCCGCCCGACCGAGACGACGTCACCGGAATCGTGCGCTACAAGTTGAGCTTCGCCCAGTCCCGTCGTGCGCTTCATCCACGGCAGTTCGGCGCGCTGGACGTGCACGGGGCAGTCGCATCGTTCGAGTAATCGGGCGACCCCTTCGATCTGGAATCCCATCATCGCTCCGCCGACGTGATCCGGGTGATAATGCGTCGCCAGTACGCCTGTGCAGTGCATGCCATCGGATTCGACGATGTCGAGCAGTTCGTCGACGGCGTAGGCCGGATCGACAAGTACGCATTCGCCGGTAGCCCGGTCGCCGATCGCGTAGACGAAGTTCACCATCTGCTGCGCGATCTGATCGTCGACTGCAAAGTCGCGCCCGGACAGCAGTTGGCGGAAGTACATCTGGTCGTCGCTCACACCGCGCAGGCTACTTGTG
Organism: Actinomycetes bacterium; assembly: GCA_025359865.1. Lineage (GTDB taxonomy): Bacteria > Actinomycetota > Acidimicrobiia > Acidimicrobiales > Ilumatobacteraceae > VFMC01. The sequence continues at coordinate 17,640 of JANYDH010000093.1, forward strand.
CGTCGGGTCCTGGTCGCGGGTCGAACGTCAGTTGCCGCCGAACGACAGCCAGGCGCGGGCAAGATCGTTGTCAGGCATTGTCGATATCGGAGCACGGTTCCACAGCGCCAAGACCAGTTCAGCGGCAGGCCCACTGAGCTCCGCATCGACAATCTGAGCATCGTCGGCGACCACACTGACGCCAGTGCCGTCGACACGGACCACGAACGAATCGCCGTTGCCGGTGCCGGTGCCGGTGAAGCTGATCCGGACGGTGCCGGTCGGCGGCGTTCGCCCGTCACGGCCCGCCACACGGGTTACGATCACCTCGAAGTACTCGCGAACGAAGTCGGCCGCAAGAGCGGCGTCGAACGGTGTCTCGGCTCCGACCGCATGCTCGGCATCCCAGCGGTGCACGGCCAGTTCGTGTGCTTGACGGCGGGGCCACACGGCAGCTACGCGGGCAACAGTAAACGGGTGCCATGTCGGTGCCTCGGGTGCCAACACGGCGAGCGTGGTGATCAGTGCCTCGACGCCGGTTCGGAGCCATTCGGCCAACTCAGCTGGCTCGTCAGGGCCAAGAGGCGGAGGAGCGTCGATCTGTGACTCGTCCGGGCGAGCTGCCGTGGCGGCAGACAGCCGTGCCCAACGGTGGATGTAGCCCATGTGGTGGGCGAGGTCGCGGAGCTGCCAACCAGCGCACGACGGAACGTGTGTGTCGAGCGGTCCGAGTTCAATGATCGTGGCCAATCGGTTGCCGTCGCGGCGGAGACTCTCGATGTAGTGCTGCACGCTCGTACCATAGGCCTCGATGCCGACCATCGCGCTCACGTCGCTTACTGCTGGCCAACTCGTTCCGTACGGCGGCGATCGCGCTGCCGTAGTCGGCGCGGAACTTGCAGCTGCGTTTCGTGAGGGTGATCGGCTGGTGGCGGTGCACGACTCGGGCGATCTGCTGCACATCCCCGCTGATGAGCACGCCCTGGTCGACGACGCAGTCGGTCGCGCCGTCGTAGCGTTCGGGATACTTGCCGGCGTGAGCGACGCGGCGATTTCTGCGTTCTTCGACACGTTCGCGATCCTCTTGGAACGCGACGACTCGTTCGCGCCGATCGCTGCGGCAAACTCCGCTGATGTGAGTGTCGCCCGGCAGCGGGGACGGTCGACCACCAGGCTCGAACTGTCCGCCGGGATGCGCGCCGACATGGTCGCCGGTCTGCGCGTGTGGCGCGACGGACCTGCTTCGAGGAACACGAGGGTCGCGACGATCGATCACGGGTCTTGGACGGTCGCTACTCGCCGGGCTCCGCTGGGTGTAGTCGGGTTCGTGTTCGAAGGTCGTCCCAACGTCTTCGCCGATGCCGCTGGCGTACTCCGTACCGGCAACACCGTGGTGTTTCGCATCGGTAGCGATGCGCTCGGTACAGCGCGGGCGATCATGACTCATGCGGTCGAGCCTGCGTGCGTCGCCTCAGGCCTGCCGATAGGGGCAGTCAACCTGGTCGACTCCACTGCGCACGCGGCCGGATGGGCGCTGTTCTCCGATCGGCGGCTGGCATTGGCGGTCGCTCGCGGCTCGGGTCATGCTGTTGCCCAGTTGGGGGCGGTCGCACAGCAACATGGGGTTCCGGTGAGTCTGCACGGCATAGGCGGAGCATGGCTCGTCGCCGCAGCCGACGCCGACACGGATGCGCTCGAGGCTGCAGTGCAGTTCTCGCTCGACCGCAAGGTGTGCAACACGCTCAATGTGTGCTGTGTGGAAGCCTCCGCAGCCGATCGGCTGGTACCGATCGTGCTCCGCGCCGCCCGCGCCGCAGCTGCAGCTCGTGACGCCGAATTGGTGCTGCACATCACGTCGTCAGCTGTGGAGTACATCGCCGGTACAGCCGATGTGATCGGAGACGACAGCCTCGCTACCGAATGGGAGTGGGAGAACTCGCCGGAATTCACGCTGGCTGTGGTCGACTCGGTCGATCATGCGGTGGAGTTGTTCAACCGGTACAGCCCACGGTTCGCTGCATCGCTCATCAGCGACGACCCAACCAGACACCAGCAGTTCTACGATGCCATCGATGCGCCGTTCGTCGGCAACGGCTTCACCAGGTGGGTCGACGGTCAGTTCGCGTTCGATCAACCAGAGTTGGGTCTGTCGAACTGGCAGTTCGGTCGCCTGCTCGCGCGTGGCGGTGTTCTGTCGGGCGATTCGGTCCACACGCTGCGTACTGTTGCCCATATCCGCGACCACACTCTGCACCGATAGTTCGCTACCGTGTGCGTCGTGGCGCGACCAACAATGCTAGGAAGATCGGTGCTCATCGTGGCGCTGGCAGTTGCACTCGCGGCGGCGACGACGGCCTGCTCCAGCGGTAGCGGGGTCACCGCGCTCAACGCCGATGACACGGCAGCGACCACGTATCCTGCGACGACCACGTACCCGGCGACCCCGACCGCAACCACGGCTACGACTACCTTCCCCTCGACTACACGGCCCGAGCCGCCCGCATCTGCCGACCCGGGCGACGAGGCGGGGAGTGCGAGCGAGTCATCTACCGCAACGGACCCTGGCGCGGGTGAAGCACCTGCTCCGGCCAACAGCCCGCCGGGCAACCCCGATGGTGTGGGCGACGCGTTGTTTCCCGAGCTCGGCAACCCAGGCCTCGATGTCGAGAACTACGACGTCAAACTGTCGTACGATCCGGCGTCGGGCGAACTCGTCGGTCAAGCCACGCTCACGATTTCACCCACCGAGAACCGCGAGGAATTCACCTTGGATTCCGCGGGCCCCGATGTGTCGAGCGTCCAGGTGGGCGGGACCGACGCCGAGTACAACCAGGACGGTGAAGAACTGCGCATCACCCCGACACATCCGTTGACAAAGGGTACGGTGGTCGAGGTCAGGCTCGACTGGACCGAGAACCCGCAATCGCTCACGTCCGAGGTGGGGCTCGACGAGGGCTGGTTCGGCACCGACGGTGGGTCGTACGTCTTGAACGAACCCAGCGGTGCTCGGACATGGATCCCGAGCAACGACCATCCGAGCGACAAGGCCACCTGGACCTTTGCGATCACCGTGCCGAAGGGCGTGACGGCGGTGGCCAACGGCAGCCATGTCTCGACCACCAGTGGAGCTGACGGCGATACGTGGGTATGGCGCGAGGACCAACCGATGGCGACCTATCTGGTGCAGGTGCTCACTGGTGACTACGAGTTAGTCGAGGGCACGGGCCCGAATGGGCTGCCGTTGCTGAGCGTCGTACTGCGGTCAGATCGTGCAGTGATGCAGCCGTTCATCGACTCGATCGCCTCGCAGATCGACTTCTACGACGAGTACTTCGGGCCGTATCCCCTCGACCGGTATGGCATTGCGATGAGCGACAGTTTCGGTGGTCTGGCGATGGAGACCCAGGAGCGTTCGCTGTTCAGCCGAGAGGACTTCCAATCAGGTGAGCTCGGCCACTGGGAGCAGCTGCTGTTGTCGCACGAGCTTGCCCACCAGTGGTTCGGCGACGCGGTGACGCTTGCGAGGTGGCAGGACATCTGGTTGAACGAGAGCTTCGCCACCTACGCGGAGTGGATGTGGCTCGACCACACCGGCGATCAGCCGCTCGACAGCGCCGCCAACGATGCACTGCAGACCAAGCGCTCATCCGGTGCCGGTACCGCTCCAACGGGTGATCCCGAGGTCGGCGACCTGTTCGGGTTCAACTCATACGATGGTGGCGCAGTGGTGGTACATGCGTTGCGGTTGACGATCGGCGACGATCAGTTCTTCACAATCTTGGAGCAATGGGTCGAGCGCAACACCGGTACCAGTCAGACGACTGAGGACTTCATCGCGCTCGCCGAGGAGATCTCCGGCCAGGACCTCACCGGGTTCTTCGACACCTGGTTGTTCTCGCCTATACCGCCAGCGAAGTATCCGGTGCAGGCGGCCTGACACGACTCATCCGGCGACCTTTGGCGTTGGGGTGTCATTGACAGCAACCCAACGCCAAACATCGTGGGTGTGGTTCACTGACCGGTGAGGCGGGCGATGATCGCGCTGCGCCACCGCTCACGCTTTCCCGTGCGGCTCTCGTAGTTGTCGGCGCCTACCGGCAGGCGAACCATCGAGTTGATGCCGATCCACCGCAGTGGCTCTGGCTCCCACCGCCGTGATCGGTGATCGACCCAAGGCAACCGGGTGAGGTCGGATGTGGTGCCGGTGATGAGGTCGGCCAGCGTGCGACCCGACAGGTTCGCGGTGGCGACCCCGTCGCCGACGTAGCCGCCGGCCCATGCGATGCCGGTCGTACGGTCGAGACCGACCGAACACCACCAGTCACGCGGCGCTGCGACTGCGCCGCCCCAGCGGTGGGTGATTGCCGCAGTACCGATCGAGGGGAACAGTTCGCGCAAGGTCTCGCCGAGGCTGTCGTGAACAGCGGTGTTCGTGTCGTACTGGGGGCGAATGCTGCTACCGAAATGGTACGGCGCGCCGCGACCCCCGAACGCCAGCCGGTTGTCCGCGGTGCGCTGTCCGTAGATGATCATCCGCCGCCCATCGTTGAACGTCTCACGATGGCGAAGGCCGATCTCATCGAAGACCGAGTCGGTGAGCGGCTCGGTGGCCACCATCAATGAATAGATCGGCGCGACATCACGACGATGACCCTTCAACAACGGAGTGAAGGCTTCGGTGGCGCGCACGATGAACCGGGTCGTGATGGTGCCGCGACTCGTGATGACCCGACCGGCAAGCAGCTCTGTTGCCCTGGTCTGTTCGTGGATCGTGACACCCCGACGTTCGACAGCGTTGGCCAGTCCGCGAGCAAGTCGGCCAGGGTGAATGGCTGCGCAGTGCGGCGTGAAGGCCGCGCCGAGGGTGTCGGAAGCGTTCAGGCGGCGGCGGGCCTCGTCGGCAGGCAACCAGACGTGGTCATCTTCGCCGAACCCGAACGCGCGAAGTACTTCGATGTCGTGGCGGATTCGTTGTGCCTGCACCGCGCTGCGTGCCAGATGGATGGAGCCACCCTTCGCAAAGTGGCAGTCGATTCCCTCGACCGCGGCGACTCTGCCGACCTCGTCGACGGTGTCGAACATCGCCCGCTGGAGACCGATTGCTGCATCGCGGCCATGGGAGGCCGCCATCGCATCGAGTCCCATCGGTAGCAGTGCCGAACACCAACCACCATTGCGTCCGCTCGCGCCGAACCCCACCCGCTCACCGTCGAGGACGATGATCCGTAGGTTGGGGTCGGCCGCTGCCAGGTAGTACGCCGTCCAGAGTCCGGTGTAGCCAGCACCGACAATCACGACATCGGCCTCGGTATCGCCAGCCAGCGCTGGACGGTCGATTGCTGCCTCGTCGCTCGGAAGCGTGTCGTGCCAGAGCGAGAGAGCGTGTGCCATCGGGCGAGCGTACTGGTGGCGGCGATGCGCACAGAGCGTCCGCGGTGGCACAGCCCGTACGTCAGATGCCGAGGACGACGTTGTCGATCAGGCGAACCTCGTCGAACCACACTGCCGTTGCCAGGAGTGCGCGCTCGAACGCTGGCTCGACCGGTGCCAGGGTGTCGGGGTCGACCATCGCCATGTATTCGCGCCGGGCCAGTGGTTCGGCGTCGATGTGGCTGTTCGCCAACTGCACGAGCGCCGCCGCGTCGCGGTCGCCAGCGTTGAAACGGTGGACAGCGAGATCCAGTGCCTGCGACACGCACCCGGCAGCTTCGCGCTGCGCCGGAAGCAGTCGGCGATTGCGGCTGCTCATCGCCAGTCCATCGGACTCGCGCACGGTGGGGTGGGCGATGATCTCCACACCCAGATCCAGGTCGCAGGTCATCCGGCGGATGATGGCCAGTTGTTGGAAGTCCTTCTGGCCGAACACGGCCACGTGTGGGCGCACTGCGCCGAACAGCTTGGTGACCACCGTGGTGACACCCTCGAAGTGACCGGGCCGGTGGGCGCCTTCCAGCACGTCGGCGAGTGGGCCCGGCTGCACATGGGTCTGGAACCCTGCGGGATACATCGCATCAGCGGTTGGGGCGTACACGGCGTCGACCCCTGCGCCACGACAGGCATGGAGGTCGTCGTCGATGGGACGGGGATACCGGGCAAAGTCGTCACGGACATCGAATTGCAGCGGATTGACGAAGATCGAGACGACCACCAGATCTGCGCGGCGACGTGCATCGGCGACGAGTGCCAGGTGACCGTCGTGAAGCGCTCCCATTGTGGGAACGAATGCGACAATGTGGCCGGCGCGGCGCTGCGTATCGGACCATTGCTGCATGGCAGATGGCTGATCGAAAACGAACATGTGGTGATCGATCAGTGAAATGAGTGCGCCTCATCGGGCCAACTGCCGGCACGAACGTCGCTGACGTACTGCTGCGTTGCCGCCACCACTTGGCCGCGCAGGTCTGCAAAGTGGCGGGCGAAGGTGAGCGTGGTCTCGCTGAGGCCGAGCACGTCGTGCAGCACGAGCACTTGACCATCGCAACCGATGCCGGCGCCGATACCGATGGTGGGGATGCTCAGCTTGGACGTGATCTCGGCGGCAAGGTCCAGGGGGATACCTTCGAGTACAACAGCGCAGGCCCCAGCCTGTTCGACAGCGTGTGCGTCGTCGAGGAGCCGCTCTCGCCCGCCGGCATCGTGCCCGCTGGTGCGTCCTTGAACCCGGTGCCCTCCCATTCGGTGAAAGCTCTGCGGGGTGAGGCCGATGTGGCCAACTACCGGGATGTCGACGCGGGAGATGGCCAAGATGGTGTCGGCCATGGCGAGGCCGCCTTCTAACTTCACGGCTTCGGCACCGGCCTTCATTAAACGGACCGAGCTTTCCACAGCCTGTTGGGAGCTGACCTGGTAGCTGCCAAAGGGTAGGTCGCCGATGACCAACGCCCGTGTTCGGGCTCGGGCGACGGCTGATACGTGGTATACCATTTCGTCGAGTTCGACCGGAATGGTGTTGGTGTGGCCCTGCATGACGGTGGCAACGCTGTCGCCGACCAGAATCGCGTCGACACCGGCCTGATCAACGAGCCGGGCAAACGTCGCGTCGTACGCGGTGATCATTGCGATCTTGTGACCGTCGACTTTGAAGCGGGCCAGATCGGGCACCCGTACATGCTTCGAAGGGATGTTGGCCCCAGCCGAGGGAGTGCTCATGCTGGCAACCTATCCACCGGGCAGGCACTCACGTCGTTCTGCGCATGGGCCGAGCAGCTACGGATGTCACTCGATACTGGCGGTGGCCTTCAGGTCGGCCGCGAGCGCAGCGTCGTCGGCGCCGGAACCGAGAGTGCGCCAGACGCCGATACCCAAGATGTACACCGGGCAGGCGATGATGAGCGCAGTAAGTACGTCGGGCTCACGGGGGTACACCCCGGTGAGCCACAAGACGCTGGCGAGCCAGGTGACGGTGATCGACACGGTGAGGGGCCGGAACCGGCGCACCTGCATCGGGTGGACGAACTTCCAGTTGGTGAGCTGCGTGAGCGTGAGCAGTACGCATACCACCGCGGTGACCCACTGGTCGACCCTCAGCAGGTACAAGGTTGGGACGATCATGTTCCACTCGCAGGGGAAACCATTGAACCAGTGGTCACTTGTCATTTGGTCGGTACGTGACATCCACAGCGCTGACATGAACAACATGAATGCACCGATGTACAGCGATGCACCATGGGGAAGCATGTGGAAGCGGTGCAGAAAGATCACCGGAATGACGATGCAGGTGACGAAATCGACGATGAGGTCGAGCGTGTAGCCATCGATGCGCGGAATGTGATGGCTCACGTTCCAGGCCCTGGCAACCGGCCCATCGATGCCGTCGAGCACCATCGCAACCGCAAGCCAAGTGATGGCTTCGCGCGGTCGGTAATCGGAGACCGCAATGATGCCGAGCATGCCGCACACCGCGCCACTGGCAGTGACACAGTGAACGATCCATCCCTTGGTCAACGGGTGGTTGACAGTCGTTGGGCAGGAGTTACTGGTCATGTGGTGATGGTGCGGTGAGCATCCGGGGAAGCTTGCCGCTGCTCGATACTACATCAGTTCGGATTCGATCGTGTCGCGCCGCCACCTGGACGTTGCTCACCAGAGCACCCGCAATCCGGCTTCCGGGTCGTCGACGACGGAGCTGGTGACGTCGATCTTCAGAGTGCACCGTCGCTCGAGGTCGTACTGCGGCCAGCCGGGATCGCCGTGGTGCGCGAGCGCCAGGACCGCATCGGCGTAGACGTCGGCCACCCTGGCACGGTCGGTCGACGTGCCGGTGAACTGTTCGACACCAGGGCGGTCCAGATTGTGGAACAGAAACGGGATGTCGATCGCATGACATGAACCGAGCATGCCGCCAAAGGCCGGTGTGGGCCAGGTGAACCAGTACATCCACGTCGGGTTCGCGTTGTCGACCCTCGCCTCGGCCACATGGCGGGCGGGTACGCGGAACACCTCGTCGGTCTGGATCGCGCTCGCAAGTTGTCCGCAGGAGGCTCCGGCGCGCGCCGCCCGGTAGCGACCCAATGCTGTAGCGGTACCTTCGCCGAAGTGGTGCACGGCGTGACGTTCGAGTTGCTCATCGGTCATGGTTGCCGTCGCAGGGTTGAAAGCCGAAAAGAGATGCATCTCGTCACGAGTCGTGCCGATCACCAGCGGCACAGCGTGATGGGCAGCCACATCGAGCATGTCCTCGGCAACGAGGTCACCGTCGCCGCATGGTGAGAACCCCGTGAATCCGGCGCCGACGTTGCTGAGGATCGTGCCCTGGGCATCGAGGATGCGCTGTACCGGAACCTCACGGAGTTCGTCCAAGTGCGAAGCGCCGGCCGCTGTCAGGAACTCGGCCAACGCCTCATCGGCCCGCTCAGCCGTGCGGAGTTGGTTGATCGACGGGCTCATCGCAAACGCGCGTTGGAACAGGCCGTCGGCAGCGGCGACAGCGAGCAGCGCGATGACGGCCGATCCGCCCGCCGACTCGCCGACGATCGTGACGTTGTCGGGGTCTCCGCCGAACGAGGCAATGGTGTCGTGAACGAACTGCAACGCTGCCACGATGTCGCGCAGCCCGCAGTTGGATCGTCCGCTGAAGCCGAATGCGCCCAGTCGGTAGTTGATCGTGACCACGACCGCGTTGCCGCGTTGCGCAAGTGCGGTGCCGTCGTACCACGGCATCGACGAACTGCCCGTTGTGTACCCGCCTCCATGAATCCAAACCAGCACGGGTCGCCGCGCGTGATCGGCACCGGGGGTGAACACGCTGAGTGAGAGGCAGTCCTCGGCGGCGGGGTGGTCGGCGCTGCCGAGCGCCTGTTCGAGCAGGCTGAACAGTTGCGGGCATTGCGGGCCGTATTCCGTGGCGTCGAGCACTCCGTCCCACGTCGTGACAGGGGTCGGTGCGTCGAATCGGGCTGCTGTCGCGTAGCGGATGCCGAGGAACGACGCAACGTCAGCGTTGCGTAGCCCGCGAACCGGTCCATATGGGGTGGAGATGTCGAGCGTCAAGCCGTCCGGTTGCAGCGTCACGAATAAACGATACCCGTGTAGCCCGACTCACGGCTGACCTTTGGCGTTGTGTAGTTGTCAATGACAGCCAGACGCCAAAAGTCGGGGGACGGGGTCAGTCGACATCGAACCAACGGCGTGGCACCAGCACTAGCCTCGTGCGTCGTGACGGACCCGGACTGCATGCTGCGATGACACGTCGACACGACATTGCGGGGGAGTACATCCGGCGAGCATGGGAAGCCGTCGGTCGCTGGGGTGCGATCGGTCCTGACAGCCGCACGGGTCGCCGCTTCGGGACGTTCGGTAGGGGCAGTATCATCTGCTTTCCTACCAACACGATCTTCAACGAGCGCTACATCCACATCGGCGAGGGCACGATGATCGGCCCCCAAACCACGCTGTCGGCAGGCATGGTCCCCGGGCAGGAGTGTCTCGGTGACCGCGTGGTCTCCATCGGCCACCGGTGCCTGATCGGTAAGGGCAGCGGGATCGTCGGTCATTACTCGATCGAGATCGGCGACGACGTGTGGACGGGTCATCACGTGTACATCACCGACCAGAATCATGGCTACGAAGATGTCGATCGGCCGATCTCGCAACAATCGATGCCTGAGCGCTCGGTCACAGTGGGCGACGGGTCGTGGCTCGGGCACGGAACGGTGGTGCTCCCGGGGGCGCACATCGGCAGACACGTGGTGGTCGGTGCCAATTCTGTGGTCACGGGTACGCTTCCCGATTTCAGCGTGGCCGTCGGTAGTCCGGCACGCGTGATTCGTCAACACGTGGCCGGACAGGGTTGGATCACGCTGGACTAGATGTCGCCGCCGAGTTCGCCGGGCGGCGAACAACTCTTCATCTCGTTGACCGTGGCGAAATCGATGATGATGTTGGTGACCGGACCGCCGTCAACTTTGGTCTCACCGTAGGACTGCAACTCGAACGCGCGCAGCGCTTGCGTGTACACCCGCCTGTCTTGTAGCAAGATCTCGAAATAGCCGCGGTACTTGTCGACCAAGCGCTGATCGCGAGCGGTGACAACCGGAAACGCAGTGATGTCGTTGAGTTCTTGTTCGAGCAAGTCGGTCGCAGCATCGACCACATCGGCGCGTTGTACCATCTGTTCGTTGGTGGGATGCGCGATGTATCCCTCGGATGTGTCGACAAGTGTGAGCCGACGCTGTTCGTAGATCGCGCATGTTGCTTGGGCATGTTGGCGCCAGGCCACATCGTCGACTCGGTAGGCGGCCTTCTTCGATGCAAAGAATAACGCGTACACCCACATCGCGGCAATCGCCAGGCAGACCACGGCAAGCCCAAGTTTGACCCACCGTCGTCCCGGTTGCACCTGGGGAGGTCGGTCGGAACTGCGTTCTACGACTTCTGTTGTGGTCACGATGTTCCTTTCGGGGGCCGGTACGAGATCAGCAGTTGTGCGACCCCGCCGCCGACACCGACACCGGCGGCGATGACGGCACCAGCCCAGGACTGCCAGTGCCAACCAATGAGGTGGTCGATCGAATACCGCCCAGGGCCGATTGCCGCCACCGACCAGGCTGCTACTGCAATGGATGCGCAGTACTCCCAACCCTGGTCGGCGAGAAAGATGAAGAAACCGACCTTCCAGTGGGCGACCACGATGGCAACCACCATCACGCCGATGATTCCCGACGCTGCAAACGGGGTGATCAGCCCGGCAGCAAACAGTACGCCGGCACCGATTTCGGTGGTGGCGGCCAGCCGGGCCTGCCACATCGGCCACTTCATCCCGATCGAACCGAACCACCGGGCTGTGCCGCTAAGCCCACCTTTGCCGGCGACCTTGTTGTAGCCGTGGTAGGCGAGAAACAAACCGAACACCATGCGCAACGCGAGCAGTCCGAGATCGACGTGTGCCATCCCGCCAGGCTATGGGCCTGGAGTGGTCTTCGGTGGTTGAATGAACGGCCTGTGCGATCAGCCACCACCACCGAGACATCCGACGTGGCTGTAGTGCCCCCTGCACAATCACACGGCGGCTCGTTTCGACAGGCGGCCCGTTTGCTTCGAATTCTGCTCGGTCACCACAAGCGACTGTTCTTCACCGCCGTCGCCGGTGCCGCTGTGTTTGCGACATGCACTGTCTTGTCGTCGGTCGTGCTCGGCAAGATTGCCGACGATCTCATCGTTCCACGGTTCGAGAACGGGTCGGTCGCGCGTGGCAAGGTAGCCCTCGTCTTGGGCACGTTGATCTTCATCGGCCTGATCCGGGCATGTGGGGTCGTGGTGCGACGCACGTGGGCAGGCCGTACCTCTTGGCGGATCACCGAATCGCTCACGGCTCGGGTGATCGACCGAATTGTGGCCCAACCGGTGCCATGGCATCGCCGCCAGAGCACCGGTGATCTCATCACTCGCGCCGGTGTCGATGCCGAGGCGGCCACGGCCGTTCTCGGGCCGCTGCCATACGCGAGCAGTGTGGTGGTGCTGCTGGTGTTGTCGTGTACTTGGATGCTGATCGTCGATCCCGTACTCGGCGCTGCGGCTACTGCTGTCTTTCCCGTGCTGCTCACCCTCAATGTCGTGTATCAACGGCGCGTCAACCATCATTTCAGCACCGCCCAGGTAGAGCTTGGCAACCTGAGTGCGGCGGTCCATGAGAGCTTCGAAGGCGTGCACGTCGTCAAGGCATTCGGGGCCGAACGTCGCGAGACCGAGCGGTTGGCGGTGATTGCCTACCGGCTACGAGCTGCCCGCGTCGAAACGGTCCGCCTCCGCAGTGTGTTCGAAGCGCTGCTCGATGGTGTCCCCAATGTGGTCAATGTGCTGTTGCTCGTCGGCGGGGCGTACCGGGTGAGAAGCGGAGCGATGACCGTCGGTGATCTGCTCAGCTTCATCTACCTGTTCACCCTGATGGTGCTGCCGCTTCGGCTGATCGGGTATGCACTGAGCGAACTGCCCCATTCGCAGGCGGGGTGGGCTCGCCTCGAGCAACTGCTCGACGAGCCGCTCGAGGCCGACCCCGCTCTGGTGCTGACGCGTGGACCCACCAACGACGTTGATATTCGAGACGTGTGGGCCACCCACGACGCCGAACGAGAAGTGCTTCGCGGGGTCACAGCTCATGTGTCAGCCGGACGAACCGTCGCCGTGGTCGGTGCTACGGGCGCAGGCAAGACCACACTGCTGCACCTGATCGCCGGGTTGATCCCGTCGTCGTCCGGTGCCATCACCGTGCCGCAGGGAGGTACTGCGATCGTCTTCCAAGAGCCGTTCCTGTTGGCGGGCACCGTGCGAGAGAACGTCACGTTCGGACAGCACTACTCCGACGATGCGGTCAGCGATGCATTGGCCGCTGCCGAAGCTTCGTTCGTACTTGAGCTGCCGGATGGTCTCGACACGATGGTCGGTGAGCGTGGGGTCGGGCTCTCGGGCGGCCAGCGTCAGCGGATTGCACTGGCGCGTGCGCTCGTCCGGGCGCCGGCCGCGCTGTTGCTCGATGACACCACGTCGGCCCTTGATCCGGCTACCGAGGCCAAGGTCTTGTCGAATCTGCGTCAGGTACTCGGTGAAACAACCGTCATCGCCGTCGCGTCCCGACCGTCCACGATCGCACTGGCCGACGACGTGCTGTACTTGGTAGATGGCGCGGTGGTCGCGCACGGCACTCACGACGTACTCATCGAATCGAACGAGCACTATCGCCAATTGATGCGCGCCTTCGAGCACGATCGTGAATCCCTCGATGAATCGGCTGCTTCGGACACGAGCCCAGACGATGCCTGGAGTGCCTCGTGATCGACGAGCCGATCGGCCGTTGGAGCGCGGCCGAAACGATCAACCGCGGGGTGAAGGAAGCCCCGGCGCTGAAGAGCGGGTTCGGAAAGACACTGTCGTTCGCTCTCGTTGGCGCAGGTGGCCGAGTGGCGGTACCGGTCTTGCTGCAACAAGCCATCGACCGCGGGTTCAGGGCGGGTCGCGTGGATGTTGGCATGGTCACAGTGCTGGCCAGCATCGGCCTCGCTGTCGTCGTGTTGGCGACCGTCTGCCAGCGCATCGCCGTCAGGCGGTTGGGATACCGCAGCGAGGAGGCGCTCTACGGACTGCGGATCCGGCTGTTCGAACACATCCATCGACTCTCGATCGCCGACCATAACGAGGAACGAAAGGGCTCGCTCGTGGCACGGGTCACGAGCGATGTCGAGACCCTGGCCCAGTTCTTCTCGTGGGGCGCCCTCGCGTGGTTGCTGGATGGCACGGTGATGGTGCTCGTCGCCTCGGTCATGATCGCGTACGACTGGATGCTTGCGGTCGTGGCGTTCGTTGTCGCCGCGCCGCTCGCTTTGGTGCTGCAGCGTGTGCAGAGCTATCTCGTGGCCGCCTACGAGCGAGCTCGCGTCGACAACGCCGAGGTGCTGACCAACGTCAGCGAGGTGGTTTCAGGTGCCGAGACGCTACGTGCGTATGGTGCCGGACAGCGATACGCGGGCGTGGCCAAGGGGGCCAGCCACCGTCGCTCGAACTCGAACATTCGTGCAGGAACGATCGGTGCATTCCTGTTTCCGTCGGGAGAAGTGTTCGGCGTCCTCACCGTGTCCGCCGTGGTCATCGTTGGTCTGCTTCGCGGTCCGTCCGGAGGGCTCACGGCTGGTGCCCTCATCGGCTTCATCTTCCTCACGTACCGGTTTCTTGAGCCCATCGCGGAGTTCACCGAAGTGCTCGACCAAACGCAAACTGCGGTAGCAGGGCTTCGGCGGGTACTCGGAGTGCTCGAGATACCGACCGGACCGCCAGAGTCGAAGCATCCTGTCGCGCTCCCCATGGGGCGCTTGGGGATCGACATCGAGCACGTTACGTTCACCTACCCGTCGCGTGGGGACGACGATTCGGCACCGGTACTCATCGACGTCTCAGCACAAATTCCCGCAGGTCAACAGGTGGCGATGGTGGGCGAGACCGGCTCGGGCAAGACCACGTTGGGAAGGCTCGTGGCCCGGCTGGCCGACCCGAGCGCGGGCATCGTGAAGATCGGCGGCGTGCCGTTGACCACGGTGGCCAATGACGAATTGCGGTCACGTCTCGTGGTGGTCCCACAAGAGCCGTTCTTGTTCGAAGGGTCGATTGCGGCCAATCTGAGCTTTGCCAGGCCTGCGCTCTCGATGGAAGAAATTTTAGCGGCCATCGACGAGCTCGACCTCGGTGATTGGCTCGACGCACTGCCAGACGGTCTGCAGACCGAGGTCGGCCAACGCGGTTCGCAACTCTCTGCAGGCGAGCGTCAGCTCGTCGCCCTGGTACGTGCGTCGCTCGTCGATCCCGACGTACTGGTGCTCGACGAGGCCACGTCGTCCGTCGACGCTCTGACCGAGGTGCGTCTCACGCGTGCACTCGACAAGTTGGCTCAGGGGCGTACCACTATCGCAATTGCACATCGTCTCTCGACCGCCGCACGAGCCGATCGAGTGCTCGTACTCGAACACGGTCGCCTTGTTCAAGACGGTTCCCACGCGGAGCTGGTGCAGCGTGATGGTCCGTATGCCCGCATGTACGAAGCGTGGGTGTCGGCTACCACGTAAGATGCAGTGATGGCCGAGCAACGCGTTGCATCATCCGGACTGACCCGAGTAGCAATCGTCACAGGAGCTGGTTCCGGCATCGGCCGGGCGACCGCCGAGCTGTTCGCCGCACGAGGTCATTTCGTGGTGGCCGTCGACCTTACCGACGATGCCCTTGCTTGGGTGGCCGACATGGCCGACGTGGCCGACGTGGCCGACATCGTGCCATTTGCCGGCGACGTCGCCGACGATGTAACTGCGGCCACCATGGTGAGCATCGCAATCGATCGCTGGGGGCGTCTCGATGCGGCTGTCCTCAATGCCGGCATCGTCGGAGGTCCAGGTTTCGAAGAGCCAGGCGCGCTCGAACGGTTCGACCGGATGATTGCCGTCAACGTGCGCAGCATCGTCAGCGGCATCCGTCACTGTGCTCCTGCAATGCGCCGCAGTGGCGGCGGTGCAATCGTTGCCACGGCGTCAACGTCAGGGCTCGGCGGCGACCGAGGCAACTGGGCTTACAACGCCTCGAAGGCAGCGGTCATCAACCTGGTACGAGCAGCCGCAATGGACTACGGCAGTCAGGGCATTCGAATCAACGCGGTCGCTCCCGGGCCGACCGAGACGGGGATGACCGTAGGGCTGCAACGCATGCCTGCGCTCCATGCAGCCATGTTGCGCCGCGTCCCGTTGCAACGCTGGGGACAACCGAGCGAACTGGCCGAGGCGATCTGGTTCCTTGCCTCGCCGGCGGCCAGCTTCATCCACGGAGTGCTGCTTCCCGTCGATGGTGGGCTCAGTGCCAATGCCGGGCACTACGACCCTCCCGAGCTTCCAGCCGCAAATCTCGCGGATCCAGGCTGACCTGTCATACCATCGACGAACGAGGGTTCGGCAGGTACATCTCCAGGGCGAGTTCGAATCGCCTATACTTGGGCGTTGAGTCATGAACGAGCATCTGGATCACGTGTCGTTGTTGCCTCGGCCTCTGGTTGCAGCTGTGGCCGAGCCGGTTCCTGTCGTCTCCGCTCGGTGGCTGCTCGGTAGATACGACTACCCGCTCAGCCACCGGATCCTCGAACTCTGTTCGCTCGCTGCGTTCGTGGCGCTCGCTGCGGCGATGGCCACACAAGTGGTTCCATCGATTGGTGACCGACGTACCGGATGGACGATTGCGCTCGTCGCCGCTGCCCTCATGATGGGTTGTGCTCTAGCTGATCTGCTGTCTGGCGTGGTGCATTTCATCTTCGATCAGTACGGCACGCCGACTACTCCGGTGATCGGTCAAAAATTTGTGAAGCCATTCCGGGATCACCACATCGACCCGTTGGCGATGACGCATGGTGATTTCATCGCGGTGAACTCCGACAACCTGCTGATTTCCTTGCCGGTGATGGGGCTCGCGCTTGCCTTTGTCGATCTGAGCACGCACCCGTACATCGGTGTCTTCGTTCTAGCATTGGTTCTGGCTGCTGGGATCACGAACCAGATCCACAAATGGGCGCACATGCCAGAGGTCTCGAGACCGGTGCGATTCGCTCAACGTCGTGGCCTGATTCTCGGTGTCGAGCACCACGACTGCCATCATCGCGCTCCGCACGATCGCCATTACTGCATCACGTTCGGCCGCCTCGATGTGGTGCTCGACGTGATGACAACGCGACTCAGCTGCGGTTCTGCAGACCGAACGGGAACGGCCCATCCACACCAGCCACGCTGCACCGAAGATCGATTGGGCCGACAAACTGATCATCACGCCACGTAACGCGTTGGCCGGGGGCCACGTCGACCACGCTGATAGCGGCGGTGCCGACCACTCGCGACCTGTCGCTGTAGGCGATCCTCACGGAGTAGCTTCGGATCCGCGTGTCGAGATTGGTGATCGAGCCGTCGAATGTGGCGAGTCCGCCCTCCAGCCGGCACCAGTTTTCGGCGACCGTGTAGCGACCGGGGTTGGTGTAGTTCTCGACCTCGCGGATTGTGAGCCGGGTCGTGCCAACGCCGATCGCGCACAGCCCGAGGGCTACCGGAGCGATGATGAGCCCTGCCGCCGCCATGCGCTTGCCGCTCAGCGCAGCATCGGTTGGGAACTCGCGGCAATGGCGCAGTGCCACGACACCGAGCGCAACCGCCGAGAGCGCTCCGGCTGCACCCAAGACGAACAGGAACGGAACCCAGGACAACGTGACTGCCCCCAGGCTGAACACGAGGGAAAGCACGGCCGGTCGTTTGGCCGGATGACGAACCGTCGGCTCCGCGCCGGATTGGCCAACACCAGGTACTTGACGATGTTGCATCACCCCGTGCGGATCGACATACCGTTCTCCATCGACCGAGACGTCGGGCGTCCATGTCTCGCCGTTGAAGTAGCGGAACTCGTAGCGCCCGACCGGATCGGGGAACCAGCCTGCTGCGTTCGTGGTGCTCGCCGACTGGTTGCTCATCGTGGCGAGACGATATCGCTGATGGGTCGGTCAATCCGCCGGTCACTCAGTCGCGGCGGCATCGCGAGCCCAGCGGTAGTCGGCCTTGCCGCTTGGGCTGCGATACACCGAATCGACCCACACCACCCGACGGGGCGCCTTGTACGACGCGATCCGGCTACGGATCTGGGTGATCACGTCGTCAGCATCCGCGGTGTTGCCCGGTTCTCGTGAGGCTACGAGAACCACGATCTCACCGAGCCGCTCATCGGGCACCCCGACCACGGTGCAATCGAGAACCCCCGGATGTAGTCGGGCGGCTACCTCCACCTCTTCGGGGTAGACCTTCTCGCCGCCGGTGTTGATGCACACCGAACCGCGGCCCAGCAGGTGCACGGTTCCATCTGCGTCGATGGTGGCGAAGTCGCCTGGCACGGTGTACGCGACACCGTCGATGGTGCGAAACGTGGCAGCCGTGAGTTCATCATCACGGTAGTACCCGCGGGGCATCGGCCCACTCACCGCCAGCATCCCGATCGTTCCGGAACCTCGCGCCGCTGGACGTTGCGTTGTTTCGTCGAGAACGACGGTGTGAGGTGGTGCGGTAAACACCGCAGTGGCGTTCGGGGCGGTTCCCGGCATGGTCATCGAGACAGCAAAGGGGCCGCCTTCGCTCGCCCCGATCATGTCGATGATCACGGCTTGGGGCGCCCACCTCTGGAACGCGACCTTGCACTCGACCGACAACGTGGCGCCCGTAGAAACGATCCGCTGCAGCGTTGCCAGGTCGTACGGTGCGCCGCTCGAATGAGCGGTCTCGAGCGCAGCGATCATCGGCCGTGCGAATGCATCGCCGACGATCGACAACTGCGTCACGCCGTGCGAGCCGACAAGGCCCCACAGTTCGTCGGCATCGAATCGGCGTCCGCCCAGCATCACGACGGTGCCGCCCATCACGAATGCGGAGATCGCGAGGAACAGTGCGGTGCCGTGCATCAGTGGCGGGGCACACAGATTGACCGGGCTCCTACCTGTCGCATTGAGGTCGGCTGCCACGCGGGCTACCTCATCGGCGGTCTCGGGTACTGCCATGCCTGCCGACACATATCCGGTGAAGGCAAGCGCGCCGAACAGGTCGACGTGGCGCCACATCACAGCTTTTGGCAGTCCGGTCGTGCCACCAGTGTAGAGAAACAACAGATCCTCGCCGGATCGCTCGGTCCGCGGAGCGGGCACCGCTTCGTTTACCACGTCGTGATACCACCGTGCCCCGGGAAGTAGCGGCGAACCATCGTCCACTTGGAGTAGCAGCCTCAGTGAAGGAACGGTCGCTTGTGCTTCGCCGACGCGGTCGGCGAGTGAGCCGTGGAACACCAGCACTTCTACGCCTGCGTTGTCGAGAACGTACGCAATCTCGGCGGCGAGGTAGCGGTAGTTGACGTTGACCGGTGTGGCGCGCAGCTTGAAGGCAGCGAAGACCGACTCGATGTACTCGGTGCAGTTGAACAGCAATTGGGCGACCCGTGTGCCTGCCTCGACCCCAAGGGCGGCGAGTCCGCCGGCCAAACGCGCTGCCCGCCCCTCGAGCTCGTTCCAGCGCATTTCGTGGTCGCCCACAACGACGGCTACATGCTCGGGCTGCGAGTCGGCCATTGCCTCCCACAACGTTGCCCAGTTCTCGGACAGTTCGCTCATCGTCGCGCTTCTCCTCGTCATTGGTCCACAAGACTTGTTCACTGCTTGACTTCGTGACCACACGGGATCGTAGAACCGCACGTACGCTCTAACGGTGATGGAGCTTTCACACTGATGGAGATCGTGCTCATTCGCCATGGCGAACCCGAATGGGTCGTCGACGGTCTCAATATCGACAACCCTCCGCTGACCGCGCGTGGCCACGCACAGGCGCAGGCCATGGCCGAGTTCATCCGCAACGAACACTTCGACGAGGTGTATTGCTCACCGTTGGTTCGCGCCCGACAGACCGCTGCACCATTGTTCCAGGCACTTGGTCGTGACGAGAGTGTGCAACCCTGGCTCGAGGAGATCCGCAACCCGTTGTGGCATGGCACCCCGCAGGAGCGTGCTGACGAGGCCTATCGCCAAGACCGTGCCCGCAACTCGCACGAGCGGTGGGATGGTCTCGTGGGTGGCGAACCGCCGCGGGAGTTCGTCGAGAGAATCCACACCGGATGCATGGCGTTCTTGACTGAGCGGGGAGTGACCCGCATCGAGTCCGAACTGTCGATGTGGAACATCACCGACCCGCCGCGCAAGATTGCGCTTGTCGCACACGCCGGCACCAACTCGGTCGTGATCTGCCATGTCCTCGGCATTGCGCCGACGCCGTGGGAATGGGAACGTTTCGTGATCGGTCACGCGACGGTCAGTCGGCTCGAGGCGATGAAGATGGGCGATGGACATTCGTTCAGCCTGACCTCGCTGTCGGACGACGAGTACCTGCCACGGACCGACCGCACCCGCTGAGCCGCTCTCCGCTCGCCTCGTGGTGGGCGTCGCAGATATCGTCCGCTGATGAGCACCACCGAGATCGATCCTGATCGTCTGAAGATGTTTTCGTTCCAGCTGTTCACCAAGCTGGAGGGTGCCGTTACCTCCGGCATGATCCACCTCGGTGATCAGTTGGGCCTGTACAGCGCGCTGCGGGCCGCCGACACGGCAATGACGTCCGCCGAATTGGCCGATGCCACGGGTCTATCAGAGCGGTGGGTGCGAGAGTGGGCCTACAACCAGGCCGCTGCCGGTCTGATCGTTGCCGATGCCGACGAGCGCTTCTCGTTGACTCCGGAGGCGACAGCCGTCTTGGCTAGTCCCGACCACCCGGCGTACGGAATGGGCATGTTTCATCGGTTGCCGCAGACCATGCGTGCGGTAGAGGAGATGCCCGAGAGCTTTCGCAGTGGGCTGGGGCACGACTACGACAGCCATGGCCCACAAGGTGCGGTCGGGATCGAGCGCAGTTTCGAGCCATGGAACCGGGCGTTCCTGCTGCCGCTGGTGCTGCCAGCGGTCGAGGGCGTGGTCGCGAAGTTGCAGCACGGGGCCAAGCTCGCGGATGTCGGCTGCGGTGCTGGGGGTGCGGTGCTGTTGATGGCGAAGGAGTTTCCGCGTAGCACGTTCACCGGGTACGACATCTCGCAGTTCGCACTGGCCCGCGCCGATCAGAAGCAGCTGGAATCCGGGGTGGTCAATGCGACGTTCGTCGACCCACGTCGTACGCCGCTGCCGAACGACCAGTCGCTCGATGTGGTCACCACATTCGATTGCATCCACGACATGACCCATCCACAGCAGATGATCGCTGCGATCCGGGCGGCGCTCAAGCCGGACGGTACCTGGTTGCTCGTCGACATCAAGGCACTTGACACCTTCGCCGAGAACGCTCGCAAAAATCCGATGGCGTCGTTGATGTACGGCATCAGCGTGCTGAGCTGTATGTCGTCCGCGCTCAGCGAGCCTGACGGTGAGGGCTTAGGCACGCTGGGATTGTCGCAAGGCCGGGCTCAACAGATGGCGACCGAGGCCGGATTCACCAGGTTTCGGCGCCTCGACATCGATCACGCGGTGAACGCGTTCTACGAAGTGCGCCCCTAAACCCCACTGCGCACGAGCTTTGGT
>JANYDH010000128.1 GCA_025359865.1 Actinomycetes bacterium
CGCATCGGAATGCATGATGGCGGCACGCACCCCTGTGGTGCCGATGTCGATGATGAGCACGCTCATGTGGGTCCCCTCCCTGATTGTGAGCTCGGCGATTGTGAGCTCGGCGATTGTGAACTCGGCCGAATGCCTTGCCGTTGCAGTACTTGGCCGAGCAGTCCGCCGAAGAGGCCAGCACCGATCACCGGCGTGAGGTTGAACAACGCGGCGAACATCCGCAACTCATGTCCCGTCAAGCCCCGCGCGACCAGAAAGCCAACCGCCACAACGGCGTATGCGGCGATAGCGGTGACCATGCCGTGGATGAGCGGCAGCCGGCGTTGTTGAACCCATGCGGCGACGCCGGCACCGAGAACGAATCCGATGAGGGACCCCACGCGAAGCGGCAAGGACCAACTGGAATCCTTACCGACGAGTTGCGCACCAATCTGCAGCGGCACCGCAAAGACGATGCACACTCCGCTGCCTGCGCGCAGCGCCGCCAGATCCCATCGACCTTCGCTGAGGGTAGGCGGCAAGAGTGGCGTACCAGGATCGCCTACGGCCACGCCACGTCCCCCAACGGTGAGGCAAGGCCGAGCTTGCCAGGGTTGAGGATGCCGTTCGGGTCGAGCGCATCCTTCACCGTCTGCAGCACCCCGAGCGCTGGCCCGAGCGCCTGGGCGACGAAGCGATGGCGGTTGAGTCCGACACCATGGTGATGCGAGAGGTTGCCGCCGCTCGCCAACACCGCCTGCTGGCCAGCGTCCCACAGTGCCACATACGTCGCCTCGATCTGGTCGGCCGGCGGGGTGGCCGCGAACGTGAAATACAGGCATGCACCGTCGGGATAGCTGTGTGAAAGATGGCAGGTAGCAGCTCGAGCATGGGGGACAGCGAGCAGTGCGGCCGGCACCGTTTGGAACACGTGATCGAGCGCGCTCCACGGTGCCGCGATCTCGAGTGTGTCGACGACAAACCCCTTACGAACCAGCGCCTGTAGCGCGCTCGTGTCATTTCGGTGATGGAGCCAGCGCTCGACCAGATCGGGGCCGAGATCGACCGCGTCGACGCACGCCGCTGCAACGATGGACATGGTGGCATCGACGATCAGCTGGTCGCCCTCGTCGAGCACCAGCACGATGCACTGCGTGCCATCGCCGTCCTGGCCGCGCTTGCTCTCGGCTGCGTCGTAGAGGCGAAGGACGGCCGGGGTGGCGCCGCGTTGCAACACCTGTCGGCAGGCCTCGATGCCACCTGCGAACGACGAGAACGCGTATGCCGCGCGTCGTTCGGTGGACGGTCGGGGATGCGTCCGAAGCCACACGCGAGTGATGACACCGAGTGTTCCTTCGCTGCCGAGGAACAACTGGTTCAAGTCTGGCCCGACGGCCGCTGCCGGAGCGCCGCCGGTGCGCACGACCGACCCGTCGGCGAGCACGACTTCGAGTCCGACGACCATGGTTTCGATCTTGCCGTACCGGGTGCTGTACTGCCCCGCGCCGCGACATGCCACCCAACCTCCGACCGTTGCAATGTCGAAGCTCTGCGGGAAGTGGCCAACGGAGAGCCCGTGACCCGCGAGTACCGCCTCGAGATCGGGGCCGAACGTGCCCGCCAGCACCTCGACGATGCCGGAAACAGCATCGACCGCAACGACACCGGCGAGCGCGGTGAGGTCGAGCAACACTCCGCCGAAAACCGGAACCGAAGCCCCGCATACACCGCTGCGCCCGCCGGCTGCAGTGACAGGAATGCGGTGCTCGTTGCACAGCGCCAGCACCGCCGCAACCTGCTCGGTGGACTCTGGCCGCACGACGGCCGCCGCAACAGCGGGGGCCTGTCCGGCGAGTGCCCAATGCATGGTGAGTGGCCACCAGTCCCGGCTGACCTCAGCCCGCTCGGCGAGTGTCGTGGCGGTCGAGCAGATCGCCGACAGTTGGTGTAGCGTCGCGTCGTCGATCGTGACCATGGATGCATCGCTGAAATGTGCTTCGGTGCCGGTCAATTCGATCGGAGGTGTCGGAGGTGTCGGAGGTGTGGGCAGTGTGGGCAGTGTCGGCAAAATTGCCACCTCGGGCTCGGTATGGACAGGCTGGCCTGCGGCGGCGGTCATATGGTTCCTCCGGTGATCGACGCGATGAACTCCTCTTCGGAAACGAGCCCCGCAGCAGTCTCGGCCGCGCACGATTGCACGAAGGCCCCAAGTTGGCGGGAGGTTTCGGCCTGGTCCCAGCCGAGCAGTGGAGCCAGGAGTTCGGCAACCGATGGCGCTGCTGCCAAGGTGGCGGCTCGGTCGAGCAGCCGCGCTCGGGTGCGGCGGGTGAGCATGTCGTCGAGCGTGCGGGTCATCTCGTGGTGGACAGAATGCATCGCCTCGACGCGCAGATACGGCAGTCCGGCAACCAGCGGCTCGCCAAGGGCCGGATCGGCTGCGATGAGGTCGAGCAGTTGCCGCGCGCTACCACCATGTCGGTCGTAGAGGTGGGCGGCGATGGTGCCGGGGGTTTGAGCGCGGAAGCCATCTACGCCGATGAGCTTCAGGCGTCGTGTACGGCACGTTGCACTCCTGTCTAGTTGCACGCAGACAGCGTCGACGGCATCCTCGGCCATGTCTCGATACGTGGTCAACTTGCCGCCCGTGACGGTGACCACGCCATGGTCGCTGATCGAGACGGCGTGGCGGCGCGAGAGGTCGGCGGTACGGCCGGCATCGGCACGCTTCACGAGCGGCCGTAAGCCCGCCCACGCTCCGGTGATGTCGCCTTCCGTGAAGCCACCGGTGATGGCGGCGTCGATCGAACCGTTGAGTGCCTTCAAGATGTAGTCGATGTCGTCCTTTGTGCAGTGCGGATCGTCGAGCGGGCCTGAATAATCGGTGTCGGTGGTACCGACGTAGGTGTGCTGAAACGTGCCGTCGGGCCGCAGGCCCCACGGCACCAAGAACAAGCTGCGCTTGTCCTTCGGGACCGGGATGATGACGGCGATGTCGTTACGGACTTTGGCCCACGGCACGGTGACGTGGACGCCCTTCGCCGGCCGGATGCTGTCGGGATCGCAGCCTTCGTCGAGGGTGCGGATCTCGTCACTCCACACCCCGGCGGCATTGATGACCGTGGCGGCACGAACATGAAATCGGACGCCATCGGCCTCGATGACGGCACCGTTGGCGCGGTCGGTGCCGTCCTTGGTCAGTTCGACCACACGGCAGCCATTGGCGATCGCAGCCCCGCACGCAGCAGCCGTTCGCGCGACAGTGAGCACGAGGCGGGCGTCGTCGGCCGTGGCGTCGAAGTAGAGATACGCTGCCAGCAGGCGATCTTCGGTCATCGTCGGCATGTGCGCCAATGCAGCACGGCGTCGCAGGCGGCGATGAACTTTGCCGATCCGCCAGCCGCCGGTGATGTCATACATCCACATCGCCGACCCGAGCGCCCGGGCGATCTTGCGGCTCACCACGCTGGCACCTTGCCCAGCGCCGGGTTTGCCGAGAATAGGGATCATGAACGGCAGGACCTTCACCAGATGTGGTGCATTGCGACGCAGTCGCTGTCGCTCATGCAGTGCTTCGTAGACGAGCCGCACCTCACCCTGTTGCAAGTAGCGCAACCCTCCGTGGATCAGCTTCGAGCTCTTCGACGAGGTGCCGGATGCAAAATCGTCTCGCTCGACCAGCGCTGTGCGAAGGCCACGCGATGCGGCGTCGAGCGCTGCACCGACTCCGGTGATACCCCCACCGACGACGAGTACGTCGAACTGCTCATCTCGAAGACGCGCCAACATCGTCGCACGGTCGAATGAAGTCCCCTCCGCCTCAGACGTGGTCGACGACTGCACCTTCATCGTCGGCATCTTACGTCTGGATCCCGTGAAGAAAGAGTTGCGCCGTGCTCATCCATACCTGCCGACCACGAGAAATCGGACGCTAACGCGATCGAGACCTTCGAAGAACTCGAAGAAGTTCCGGTTCACTTGTAGGGGCCCACCCCTCGTACTCGCGGCGCAACTGATCGACAGCGGCGATGCGCTCGCCGATCGAACATGACAGCCAGTAGGTCGAGTCGTCGTCATGGTGTGTTAGCGGCCCGCTGGCAACCTGCCAGCGGGGCTTTTGAAGCTACATCCCTCATACCCCACACTATTTTGAAATCCGGCCACAACCGCGTATCCCCCACAACAAACCCAACAACTCCCCCCCAAACAGGGCCCAACACCACCCCCACAAACTTCGCGGT